>CAYYBZ010000462.1:0-1500 GCA_964470285.1 uncultured Oligoflexia bacterium | reverse complement strand
AAAGAAGTAGGAAATAAGATTCTCTTAAACCGAATATTTTCCCTTTTTCAGAATCCATATTAATAATGAAAATATCATCTACGATATTCTTGTTAAAGGAAAATCATTTTTGAAGAAATAAATCAAAGATAAGTAATTGTAAGAAGAGATGAGGTATTACCTTTTATGAGCCTAAGCGGGTTTCAAGCTCATAAAAGGTAATAGCTCATCTCTTCACATATATTCCTTCATCCTTGATATTCTGAAAAGGTAATTAGTATTGACAAACAGAAGTATCTTAGATAATCCCTAGTTTCTTTATTAGTATTAAATGAAGCTAAATCAAGGAGTTATAAATGGAAGTTAAAATAGACGGATCAAGTCTCACAATAGAACAGTTGATAGAAGTGTCCAGGAACAATGCAAGGGTGGTTTTGGACTCTAGAGCCGAGAAGAAAATTGAAGGCGGAAGAAAGGTTGTTGAGGATTTAGTAAAAGCTGATGTGGCCATTTACGGTGTTACTACCGGGATAGGCGAATTTGCCAGGATAAGGATTACCGAAGAACAGACTTCAGAATTGCAAAGAAGAATAATATACTCTCATGCCGCAAGCACCGGGGATGTTCAACCGATACCCGCAGTGAGAGCCGCAATGCTTTTAAGGGCAAATGTCCTCGCTAAAGGACGGTCAGGAGTTCGCAAGATAGCGGTTGAAACTTTAATCGACATGCTCAACAAGGGTGTAACCCCGGTTGTATTTGAAAAGGGTTCAGTCGGAACTTCGGGGGATCTTTCCCCCCTCTCGCAGATGGCGGAAGTAGTTATCGGAGAGGGCGAGGCTTTTTTTAAGGGCAAAAAAATGCCCGGTAAGGCGGCAATGGAAGAGGCGGGGATAAAACCTCTGCAACTGACATACAAGGAAGGTTTAGGGCTGATTAACGGGTCTCAAATGGTAACCGGTGAACTTGCTGCCTGCGTTCACGACACAGAAAAGATTCTAAAAAATGCCTTAATAGCTTATGCAATGTCACTGGATGCTCTTAAATGTGTTGAAAAGGCCTTTGATAAAAGGGTTCATGAAGCCAGACCGTTTAACGGTCAGATGGTTACTGCGGCAAATATAAGAAAACTGTTTTCAGGCAGCGAAATAATTGCAGACAAAAGCAAAAAGGTTCAGGACGGTTACTCGATGAGATGTACACCCCAGGTTTTAGGCCCGTCAATCGATGCCTGGGAATATACTAAGGGACAGGTTTTAATTGAAATGAATTCCGTTGCGGATAATCCGCTTTTCTTTGCCGAAGATAACATTTACCTGGCAGCGGGAAACTTTCACGGACAGCCGATAGGAATGGCCGCTGACTTTTTAGGAATCGCTATAGCTGAAATTGCCTCTTTGAGTGAGAGGCATACGAATAGACTGCTAAATCCGGTTTTAAGCGGGCTTCCCGACTTTCTTGTCGAAGGAAAAGGTTTGAATTCGGGTCTGATGGTTGCGCAGTACACGCAGGCGGCGCTGG
>CAYYBZ010000461.1:0-1505 GCA_964470285.1 uncultured Oligoflexia bacterium | reverse complement strand
AGTAAGCGGGGCGGTTCTACCGCTTGCATAAATGATTGAATTGTTGAGATTACCCTGAAAAATGAGTTTTTGAAGATTTTTCAAGAAATCATCCTTATTTACATTGGCTGTATAGAAAAGGACGTATGCTCTTTCGATAATCAACGCAATAGCAAAAATTGAGATGAAAAGAATCGGCCACATAAAAGGACCGCCGGCTGTAAACGCTCCCTTTAAACTGGTCCATGCAGCTACAATAAAATTGGGGTCACTTGCTGCTTCGGCTACAGCCTCTGTAGCTTCTGTAGCTCCAGTAACTGCTTCCTGAAGTCTAAATAAAAGTTGTGTCATGGTCTGCTCTCCTTTCACAGATAATTAAGCTTAAAACTCTTAAAAAGTATATTTTAAAGATAAACCTAAAGTCATAGCTTCCGGAATTCTTCCGGGTATATGAACATAAGAATTTCTGAATTTAATGGAAAACTGCCGCTGATAAGTAAAATACTCTACTCCCCAGCCGATTTCCATGTTCCATGTTTTACCGAGCCCAAAATCGTATTCGGGATGTGTGAATACTATGCCTCCTCCTATGTCAATAAAAGGGTAAAACCGGCCAAGAGGATAAAAACCTCTAAAAAGGCCGTTACCAAAGAACGAGTAGATGCCTCCCTCCAGGGGATCAATTTTCAATGCACTTGAAATGCCCGAGCGGAACATAGCCTCAAAAGCGAGATACTTAAATATATCGACACCGGTAAAGAAGGTCAGGGCATATCCCGGGTTTTTTATTGCGCCGTTAGATCCTAAAAAGAATAAAAGACTAAGATCTGTGCCCATGTAAAAACCCCGCTGAATATCGGTAGGTGGTTTTACAAAGTCACCATATAGGCTTTGCGCGTTTGCAAAGAAGGGTATTACCAGGATAAAAACAATAACTATCATCATTATTTTTGTTCTATTCATGTTTCCTCAGTAATTACTTAGTGAAATCAAAAGGATAATTCACTTCAATCTCTCCTTCAGGACTATTTGGAAACTGTATATCTGAAATAATTTTCATAATACAATTTTCAACGGTGCTGTTATTCAAAGTGGAAGATTTTATGTTTATTGCTTTGGTTTTACCTGATTTTGCAATCGTAAAATTAACTTTCACCAGGCCACTGCTTACTTTCTTACTCTTTTCACTTTCAGAGCTGTAGCATTTTTTAATATCGAGAAGGTTTTCTCTTATTTTAGCGGGTATGGCTTTCATGTCGAAAGATTCGGAAGTTTCATTGACCATTGATTCGTCTATATCAGCCTTTTTATACTGCTTATCATCGGCGTTTAAAACCATTGTAAAAAACAGAAATAAGGTAAACACAAATACCGAAATTATAAAAAAGCGCATATCAAAAACCTCCCGCAACACGGAAAATGAAGGGATAGAATACCTGAACAATTCCGCCGCCCGGACTCGGGAATTTTATTCTTCTTATTCGTTGGGCGATACAGCCTTCAACGGTAGGGTTACCCATTGTTGA
>CAYYBZ010000460.1:0-1513 GCA_964470285.1 uncultured Oligoflexia bacterium | reverse complement strand
AAGGACTATAAGAACCGGGCATTAATTAACATGGCCGGCATATATGTTAAAAACGGCGAACATGAAAAGGCAGAGAAGGTTTACAGGGAACTTCTTAAGAATATGCCTGAAGATACTAATATAATGGCAAATCTTGCCTCTCTTGAAAGATTAAAAGGTAATTATGAGAAATCCATGGAACTTTCAAGGGCAATATTCGATCTGTCCTATCTGGAACCCAGGAATTTTAATAATATTGGTATGATTTACGTGGCAAAGAAGGAGTTTATAACAGCAGAAACTGTTTTTAAAAAAGGACTCGAAATTCACCCCGACAACGAGCTGTTACTGAACAACTTAAGCGCCTTTTATATTGAAAGAAATGATTATCCCAGTGCCTTTAAAACGCTCAATATACTTATGTCTAAGAATAAATACGGATCACCCTGCGGAACCAACTACGTGTACATTCTATTAAAAACCAGAAACTTTGAAGACGGGCTTTCTTTTGCCAGAGACCTGTGGGAAAATTATCCGGACAACTCTCCGGCTCTTTACATAAATCTTGGACTTGCATATTTAAGCTTAAAAATGGAGCTTGAAGCGCGTGCTCACATGGATTCAAACATTAAGTTTGCAGGTCCCTTTTTAAATCAGGCTAAGAATCTTTTAGCAGCACTTGCTAAGAAGCGGAGGCAACCGGATTGAAAGTAATATCTAAGAATCTTTTGATATTTTCGGTTTTTTTCTTAAATATTCTATTACTCTGTTTTCCCATAGAAACTTCTTTTGCGAAAGAAAACGTCAAGAAAGATATTTTAGACCTTTACGAATTTGAGGAACTTACAATAAAGGCAAAAATTCATGAACCCGATGTTTTGTTCATCCTGGATAAACCTGAAATCATAATACAGCCATTTGAAAGTGAAATTGACTTCACTGAAAAGATTGATGACGTACTTATCGAGGATATGCTTTTTTAATTATTTATGGAACTTGAAAAAAAAGTACTGAAGTTAATTATAGAAAGGTCCGGACAAACAGATTCCATCCTTTTAAAGGATGAAAATATGCCTGTAACTTACGGTACGTCGGGTAAATGTACGATTACGGTTAAGGGAAAAGAAATTCCCTCTAAAGAAATCCTTATCCGTAAATACGGTGAAAGAATTGAACTTTTCACAGAACTGCCTCTTGTCGGTCAGATTAATTTTGAGAACCAGAAACAGAGATTCTCAGATTTGATTAATCTGGGCCTGCTACAAAAAAAAGGCCGGCGATCATATCTAGAAGTTCTTCCGACATACTCCGGTGAAATCTCTGTCGGTGATACGAATATTCGTTTCGGATTTGAAAAGGTAGAACCTGAGAAATTCGATATTCCTAAAACGTATCCGGGTCTTTTTTCATTTGTCAGACTAAGAAGTATCGGTAGTCATTATTTCCGATGCCTGGCCATTTCTTTTATAGTTCATATGCTGCCTATAGCGATCATATTTATACTTCCCATAGAAGTTAAAAAGCACGCTTGGCA
>CAYYBZ010000459.1:0-1518 GCA_964470285.1 uncultured Oligoflexia bacterium | reverse complement strand
TATCTCTAAGAACAATAGTTTTCATGCTTCTTCGGCTGTCGATAAGGGTTCCTTTTTTAAAATGATTACTCCATATATATTTCAATGCCTTTCTGTTCCAAAAACCTCCGAATATTACGTAAACGGTTGCTCCGTTGTCGCTTTTTCTCTTATCGATTTTTTTATCTTCACCCGGAAATCTGTTAATACGCCATTTCCAGCTAACAATGTTGTGAGTATCAAGATCGCTTTTAAATTTCTTAAGAATCTGAACACCGGTTTTAAAGCTTCTTGCCCTTAAGAAATAATTATCGTTTTGCTTGATTACACCGTATGTTTTTAAAGCCTTTTTACTTCTGTATTTCCAGTCTTGAGGAAAAAAGCCGGAAACTGGGAGAGCTTCAGTGTTTTCATTTAGAGATTTTTGAGGAGTAAAATCCTCTATAAGCATTTCATCAGGAATGTCCTTCTTTATCTCTTCTGAATGCGAAAAACAGGGTATCAGAGCAGTCAGAATAATTAACAGAATCAGTCTTTTCATATAAATCATTAAATTAATTAAGTTTATAGTATAACATATTACGACAAATTTATAGCAAGAATGTTTCGCTTAGCTTTTAAATGCACAGACATTACATTCATCGATTAAGCCCGGTTAAAGTATTAATTATACTTGACTAACTCGCCTTTCAACCCTAGTATGTTCACGTCTTTTTAACCTATTAATATATTTTTATGAATAATACCGAAAAAGTTCAGAAAAAAGAGCCTTTTTCAGTTTTTACTACAAAACTCGACGAGTTTATTAACTGGGGAAGAAAAAATTCACTTTGGCCGTTTCCGATGGGTATATCCTGCTGTGCAATTGAGCTTATGTCATTTGCATTTTCAAGATATGACGTAGCCAGATTCGGAGCAGAAGCATTGAGATTTTCTCCAAGACAGGCCGATTTGATGATCTGTTCAGGAACATTAACCGAGAAAATGGCTCCTGTTTTAAGGCAGCTTTACGATCAGATGTGTGAACCCAAGTGGGTTGTAGCAATGGGAGCATGTCTTGTAACAGGCGGCATGTTCAACTCTTATCCCGTGGTTCAGGGGCTCGATCAGATAGTTCCGGTTGACGTTCATGTGCCCGGTTGCCCTCCAAGACCCGAAACATTGCTTCAATCACTGATGGAGATTCAAAAAAAGGTTCAGAAAATGAAAATGCTGCCCAAAAATTCAAGGGCCGGAGAAAAACCGAAAATAAAAATTCCTCATAACATAACAACTACAAAAACTGAAAGAGAAGACACTATGGTCCTAAATATGGGACCCAGTCATCCTGCCACTCACGGGGTTTTAAGAATTGTTCTGGAGCTTGAAGGAGAAGTAGTTACAAACTCAACCCCTTATGTCGGATATCTTCACAGAGGCTATGAAAAGATAGGTGAAAACAGAAATTATAATCAGTTCATAACCTATACCGACAGACTGGACTACGGTGCACCCCTTTCGAATAACGTTGCTTACGCATTGGCTGCCGAAAAACTTTTG
>CAYYBZ010000458.1:0-1523 GCA_964470285.1 uncultured Oligoflexia bacterium | reverse complement strand
CACCCAAAACAGAGTAGATGGGCTGAACTCCAAGCACCCCACGCAACACCACAGGCACACTGTTTCCTCTGTAAGAAACTTTAAAGGTCATACCTCGAGGCTCTTTTCTACCCAAATTATCTTCATAATAATAATTGACATTAGAAGCATTCAACTTGGCATCCGCGTCAAAGCCATAACTTATTTTTGTTGCTTCCGTAACCGCGCTGAATTTACGAGCTTCTTCATCATCGTGGTTAAGTATTAGAGCGCCGTCTTTTGTCAAAGCTTCTGCAAGAAATCTTTTTTCTCTAATCACCTCTTCAGGACCATTAAAATACTCTACATGAACGGGAACTTTAGGTAATCTGGTAATAACGGAAATATCTGGCTTAAGCCATTTGGTTATTTTTTCTATATCACCCGGATGATCAGCACCAACTTCCAAGATGAGCCACTCGGGATAATCGGTTTTTATTAAAATTATTTTAAGTGAGGTAATCAAATTAACAGCCCAAGCGATAGGTGAATTCCACCCCGATGGCTTTCCCAAGATGGTCAAAGGAACACCGAATTCACTGTTGAAACTCTTTTGGCTTTTTCTTGCGGAAACCGATTTTGAAAAAACAGTATATATTGCGTCTTTTGTGGATGTCTTTCCAACGGATCCGGTGATGGCCACGATTCTCGGCTTGTATTTGGATAATACCAAACACGCCTCCCACTGAAGCAAAGTTACAACTATTTTTTTAAAGAAATTTTTCATACAACAATAATACCTCGGGGATTGACTACAAGAATCCTTTCTTCTGCATTTTATCTATCCGGAGGAATTTCATAGTAATTAATTAAAAACTGCACTGTTTCCATAAAAGGGTCTGTTAAAGTTTCAGAAGCATACCTTACACCTTTGGGTTCGATTGTATAAAGAAAAATCAAAAACTCAGGATCGTATGCCGGGAAGTATCCGAAAAAAGAATGTAGGTACCCATCTTCATAGTACCCTGCCTCGCCATCTTTAGGAATCTGAGCTGTCCCCGTTTTAGCGGCAATAGAATACCTATCCAACTTAACCGTTCCTCCTTTTAAGGCATCGTCAACAACCTTTACAAGCATTTTAGTTATTTCATCCGAAGTTTCTTTAGAGAGAACTCGTTCCGGCGCAGGAAGGCTGATTTCTTCGCTGTCACCAAGCTCATAATCTATTTTTTGAACTAAATTGGGTGTAATTAAAAGACCACCATTTCCCAAAACAGCCAAAGCTCTAGTCATCGCCATTGGGCTAACAGCTATGCCCTGTCCGAAAGAAGCGGTGTAATACTCAACATCTCTGGGGCTGTTTAGGTTTTCAGCCAAACCAGATGTTTCGTTGGGAAGGTCGATACCTGTCTTTTCTCCGATTCCGAAACTGGTCATATAATCTGAAAATTTATCAGTGCCCATTTTTTCAACAATAAAAGACACGCCCGTGTTAAGAGACTGATTTAAAGCTTCCTGCATATTAACCTCCCCCCGACCTTTTCCATCAAAATTTTCAATCCTTT
>CAYYBZ010000457.1:0-1535 GCA_964470285.1 uncultured Oligoflexia bacterium | reverse complement strand
CCTTGTTCTGCATGAGTTCGCTCATCAGCTTGATCAGGAAAACGAAAAATATGAGGGCTTGCCTATATTAGAACAAAGATCCAGCTATATCTCCTGGGCAAGAGTTCTTGCAAAAGAATATAAAAAATTCAGAAAGAAGATTGAAAAGGGTAGAAAAACGGTTATGGATAGCTACGGAGCAACCGATCCGGCTGAGTTTTTTTCAGTGGCTACCGAGACCTTTTTTGAAAAACCAAAGCAGCTAAAGGAAAAACACTCAGCCCTGTATGCTGAGCTGAGTAATTACTTTAAGCTTGATCCGGCAAGCTGGAAGAGGCAATAAAAGGTATTTAACAGTCTTATTAAATTATAAATATTGTATATTCCTTTATTAATACAATAACTTACAGGCTACGTGAAAATAGTAGTATCTTTTTAGAACTAAAAGGCCTATAGTTCAACCAATATTAATTTCCGTCTTGAGAGCTAGCGGGCCTGTTGCCCATATCTTCTTTAGCGGTACCCTAACCTATAAAGGAGGTAAATATGGGTAATAAATTATATGTTGGTAACCTTTCCTATTCAATGACAGACGATTCTCTGTCAACAATTTTTGCCGAAGCCGGAACAGTTGTGTCCGCAAGAGTTATAACCGAAAATCATACCGGTCGCTCTAAGGGTTTCGGATTTGTAGAAATGTCAAGTGAAGAGGAAGCAAAGGCTGCCATAGAAAAATTCAACGGAACAACACATGATGATCGCGAACTCAAAGTTTCCGAGGCTCGCCCGATGGTCCCCAGAGAAAAGAAAAGCTTTGGCGGCGGCGGCGGCGGCGGAAGAAGCGGCGGCGGACGCAATCGCTGGTAGTCTTTCAGCAGTCGTTTAGTTGTAAAAATTAAGGCGAAGAATTGAAATATATTCTTCGTCTTTTTTATTTTCATCTATATAGAAAATAATACTTTCTCCCCGTCAATCTCCCATATGACTTCCATCATATGAGGCCAAAGGGGTTTAGGCAGCTCTTTTTCAAATTTCTCAATTTCTTTTGTTAATTTCTCAACAATTTCGGGATATTTTTTTGCAACATTGTTTTTTTCGCCGGTATCGTTTTCAATGTTGTAGAGGCGAATTACGTTTTGATGATGGTTTATCATCAGTTTCCATGAATCTTTTAAAACTATTTTAGCGTAATGAGTACGCCAGTGAATTGATTCGTGAATGTTTCCCGATTTTTTCTTCAAAAGGAAAGGTAAAAGGTTAATTCCGTCATAGGTCCTGTCTTCAGGAAGTTTGATCCCGTTTATTTTAGCTGCCGTTACGAAGAAATCAGTTTGGATTACCGGTTGGTTTATTACGGTACCGGCAGGAATTACTCCCTTCCATTTCATCATGAAAGGAACTTTTAAGCCCCCTTCAAATAATGTCATCTTCCCGCCTTTAAAAGGCGCGTTTGTTGTTCCTCCGGTATATACGGCACCTCCGTTGTCGCTTGAAAACATTATCAGTGTGTTGTCTTCGATGCCCGCGTCTTTGACTGCTTTGACGACGTCACCGAT
>CAYYBZ010000456.1:0-1548 GCA_964470285.1 uncultured Oligoflexia bacterium | reverse complement strand
CAGTCCCCGTTCATGTATCAACTGCAAAACTTCGTCTACAGGTATTCTTCTGTGTCTTCCCGGAGTTCTAATAGAAGGCAGATCCCCCCTATCGCACCATCTTTTAATTGTAGCTTCACTTAAGCTCAGTATTATTGCCAGTTGTTTTGTGGATAAATAGTCTTTCATTTTTCACCATTATGCCCGTTTTGCACGTTTTAAATATAACTTGTTCATTTTGATTTTTCAAGATTCAAGTATAAATAATTATCTACAAACTATTTTATATGTTTTTTTAAATAGTTACAGTCATTGTTAGTCATCCCTAAGAAAATTCAATTGACAGCTTTTCCCTTATGGGTATTATTCAGAATGTACGTTATGCACGTTTTTAATCAATCTTTTAAAAGGAGTTTTTATGAACCGTATTTTTACATTATTTTTCTTAGTTGCTTTCTTAATTTCAACCCCTCTTTTAGCCGGAAATTATTCTAAATCAAAATCAATAGTGAAAAAGCCTGATATCGTGACCATTGCCTCAACAAACGGCTCTTTCAACACACTCGTTACCGCGCTTAAAGCAGCCGATTTAGTTGACACTTTGAAGGGTAAGGGTCCTTTTACAGTCTTTGCACCTACGGATGAAGCTTTTTCGAAGCTTCCTCAAGGAACGCTTGAAGATCTTTTAAGACCTGAGAATAAAAAGAAACTTGTCTCGATATTAACTTACCACGTTGTTCCGGGAAAAATAACAGCTAAAGATGTTCTATCAATGAAAAAGGGAATGGTTAAATCAGTTGAAGGTTCAAAAATTTCAGTTGATACGGCTAACGGCGTAAAGGTTGACAATGCCAATGTTGTTAAAACCGATATTTATGCCTCTAACGGAGTTATCCATGTAATAGACAACGTAATTATTCCAAATGAATAAATAAACTGTCTTTAATATATGTTTATTAAAAAAGGCCGCTTTTAAATAAAGCGGCCTTTTGTTATCATCCCTTATCAATAAGTTATGATTCATTTTTTCTTCTATTAATATCTTTTAAATGATGATAGAAAGAGCGACAGTCATTTGGGAAGGATTAGAAGCCCTAAACTTTGTTCAATTGGAGACTGAATGAAGCTGTTATTAATAGCACCTGAAAATCTTGAAGTTCAAAACGCAAAAGGAAAAAGCATTCATCAATTAAATCTTGCCGCAATAGCTGCACTGGCTGCACCCTATTTTACCGATATCAAAATTGTTGAAGAAGGTTTTGAAAAGCTTGATCTCAATGAAACGGCTGATCTTGTAGGAATTACCTTAATGAGCTGTCAGGCTAAGCGCGGCTATAATCTGGGAGATCATTTTCGCTCCAGAGGAATACCTACTATTTGCGGAGGGTCTCATGCATCATTCATGATAGATGAATGTTTAGAGCATTTTGATTCAGTTGTAGTTAAAGAAGCCGAAGTTACCTGGCCTGAAGTAATGTCAGATTTTAATTCCGGGAACCTTAAAACAGTTTATCAAAGTGATGAACTTTTCGATCTCAGAAAGCTACCCCTTCCACGTAAAGATCTTTA
>CAYYBZ010000455.1:0-1559 GCA_964470285.1 uncultured Oligoflexia bacterium | reverse complement strand
TTGTTTATCGGTATTTTTGCATCAAATCATGCGGTAAGCAGATTCTTAAGGAGCGAAATGTGAGATTTGTCGGTCTTATAACGGTCATAGGAGTTGCCGTCCTTTTTGCTTTTCACGTTCCGCTGGAAGTTTGCGCGAAAGATAATAAGAAGAAAACATTAATAAAAGAAAAGAAAAAGGACATCGATAAAATAAAAAAGGAACTATCGGAAAAGAAAAACCTGATAAAAAAGCTTAAATCCAAAGAAACTTCAATACTTTCGGTTGTTGATAACATTGCTGCAAATATATATAAGAACAAGGAAAAGTTGAAAAGCGCCAATAAAAATAAGGACTCGCTTTCGAAAGAAATATCTGAACTTCAGGCTCAAATCAGAGAACTCAAAAAAGAAATTGCAAAAAAGAGTGATGAAATAAAAATAAGTGTAAAAAGTTCTTATCAGACAGGTAAAACGGGCTTTTTGGAAATACTTCTTGCCTCAGAAAATTTCGGGGATTATCAGAAAAGAAAATACTATCTTGAAAGAATAATTGAAACTGAAAATAACCTCTTGTCTGACTTCATGAAAAAAGAAAAAGCGCTGGTTTTGAGCGTGAATGAACTTAAGAGGAAGAAAAATGAAGTTAAAAAATTATCCTTGGAAGTTGAAAACAGACTTACAAAAATACGCAGCGAACGTGCCAGAAAGGTGGCAGTTTTAAAAGCCGTAAGAAATGAAAAGGATCTAGAGGTTAAAAAAGCTCAAGAGCTGGCCAAGGCGGCTAAAAATCTCGAGAAAATGATAATGCAGATAAGGGAAAGTTCATCGAATGAAGGAACAGATTTTCTCATAAGCAAGGGTCGGCTGACTTATCCGGTTAGAGGAAGGCTGATGTCTAAATTCGGAAAATATTATGATAAAACCCTCAATGTTATGCTTTATTCAAAGGGAATCAGGATTAGGGCAAACATGCAAACAAAAGTAAGAGCCATTTTTGACGGTAAAGTTATTTATGCGGGTTATTTTTCAGGATACGGCAATATGATTATAATCGATCACGGAGGCAATTATTATTCACTTTATGCCGGACTTGACAATATTGTCAAAGGGCTGGGAAATAAAATTTCAAAACGGGAGGAGGTAGGATCGGTTTCAGACGGTTCACTTGATGAAGGTCTGTATTTTGAATTAAGACATAACGGGATAGCGATTGATCCTTTGCCCTGGTTTGAATAGGGAAGAATAGTGAATATTGGTTTTTTATATGAAATAGTTTATATTGAATATTTAACCGACGCGATGTTGCTTTTCTCTTTAGGAATTTAAGCTATGAAAAATAAATGGATAAGAAGTGTTTCCCTGTTCGTTATGGTTTTGCTCTTTGTTTGTCCCGGAAATGCGTTCTCAAAAAGAAAAGAAAAAGATAATGTATACAGAAAACTCGAAATATTTTCAAAAATCTTAAGCTACGTTGAAAATAATTACATAGAAGATGTTCCCACATCTAAACTCATCGATGCGGCAATCAGGGGTATGCTCGGTATTTTAGATCCACACACCGTTTATATGAGCACGGAA
>CAYYBZ010000454.1:0-1572 GCA_964470285.1 uncultured Oligoflexia bacterium | reverse complement strand
AACTCAATGACGTTTTTACCTTCAAACTTCTAAGAGTTGAGCAAGAAGAAAAAGGAAGATTTTATACGGTTGAGCTTTTACCGAAAGAGGAAAGCTCAAGCGTAAGTAAAGTGCATTTTATTATCAACCCACAAAATTATTATATATCCGAAACATCCATTTTTGATTTCTTCGGTAATGAAAATAAGCTTATATTTTCATCACAGAAACTGGGCAAGAAGATATCGTCTGACAAGTTTAATTTTAAGCCGCCAAAAGGCGTGCAGGTAATTGAGCCCCCGAAGCTGTCCCGCAAGAAGCCTATCTGAAAAATTCGAATTTAGTAATGGATTATGAGGGTAAAACCCAAAATAGGTTTTGTAAGTCTCGGCTGTCAAAAAAATCTTGTTGATACCGAAGTTATGCTGGGAATTGTCGGGCATGAGGGATACGAATTAACTCCAAGTGCCCAACATGCCGACATAGTAATCATTAACACATGCTGCTTTATAAAAGAGGCTACAAGAGAAGCCGATGAAACAATCACAGAGTTTTCAAATTTAAAAGAAAAGGGATCAGTAAAAAAGCTTATCGTTACCGGATGTCTGCCGCAAAGGCGCTCAAAAGATATACATAAATTGTATCCGGCCGTTGACCATTTTCTGGGTACTTCCGATTTTCCTTATATACTGGAATTTCTTAACACTCAGAAAAATATTAAGAAAAAGGTGATAGTAGGTAAACCCGATTACATTTACGATTCCGATACTCCAAGAGTTTTATCAAATGGCATAGAAAGCGTATTTATAAAAGTTGCGGAAGGATGTTCAGAACAGTGCAGTTTTTGTGTAATCCCAAGAATAAGGGGGAAATATCGATCAAGAAGTATCGAGGATATTATAACTGAAGCAAATTCATTAGTTTCCAGGGGAGCAAGAGAAATAAATCTTTTAGCCCAGAACTTAACAGATTTTGGCAGCGATCTTAAAGACGGAACCCATCTTATTGAACTCTTAAAAAACCTGGTACAGTTAAAAGATTTAAAATGGGTAAGGCTTCTTTACAACTATCCAAAAAATTTTTCTGATGAACTTATAGACCTAATAGCATCCGAAGAAAAAATATGTAATTACATAGACCTTCCGTTGCAGCATATAAATGATGAAGTATTGAAAATGATGCGAAGAAGGAATACGAAAAGGCAGATAACTTCATTGTTAAACAAAATGAAATCGTCAATTCCGGATATAGTATTTAGAACTTCATTTATAACAGGTTTTCCGACAGAAACGGATAAAGAGTTTAAGGAGCTCGCTCAATTTATCCGGGAATATGAGTTTGACAAAATTGCAGTCTTTCCATATTCACATGAAGAGGGAACTCTTGCATACAGATACGGTGACAAAATAGATTCTGGCGAAAAATTAAGAAGATACGACGAACTTACAGAAATAAAAAACAAAATTTCCTTAAAAAGAAATCAAAGCTTCACGGGCAGGAAGCTTGAAATATTTGTTGAAAGTATTTTCTGCGATGAAGAGTGTATGGTCGCAAAGGGAAGATTTTACGGACAGGCTCCCGAAATCGACGGTA
>CAYYBZ010000453.1:0-1577 GCA_964470285.1 uncultured Oligoflexia bacterium | reverse complement strand
TACCGGTTTTCAAAGAACCTGTATTGTAGGAGTCGACGGCTTGATTCCTTTTAAGGGAAGAAAGGTAAGGATTACTCAGGTAAATCTGGAAGAAGATGCGTGCAGAGAAGTCGAAGACAAGGGTCATCAGATAATCTTCAAAACCGACAGGCTATCCACGCCTTTAGTCGAAATTATCACACAAGCGGATATGCAAACTCCGGATGAAGCTCAGGAAATCGTAGCCGAACTCGCACGCTACTGCAGAGTAACGGGAAAGGTAAAACGAGGCATAGGAGCGGCCAGACAGGACGTAAATGTAAGTATTGAAGGCGGAACGAGGGTTGAAATTAAGGGTGTCGGCAGATATGGGTACATTAAAAATCTAACCGCCAATGAAGCCTTAAGGCAAAAGGCCTTTCTTGAAATTAGAAACCTTTTAAGAACCCGGGGAGTAACAGAGTCAAATATTCATACCGAAAAAGCTTATATCGGTCTTATTAGTAGAGACACAAAATGCAGCATTCTAAAAAAAGTGCTTCAAATGAATTACACAATCGGTGCAATAAAACTCAACGGTTTTGCAAAAATCCTTCAAATTGAAACTCAACCCGGGATACCCTTTGCTCAGGAATTCGCGGGAAGAGTCAGGGTTATTGCATGCCTTGACGATGAACCCAACATACTTCACTCAGGCAATCTCTATGAATACGGTATGTCCAATGAAGAATGGCAGATGATAAAAAAGGAGCTAAATGTAAAACATACGGATGCGGTTATTCTTACATGGGGACCGAGAACTGATGTTGATACTGCGCTTAACGAAATCAAACTAAGAGCCGTCGAAGCTACAAAAGGTGTTCCCAATGATACCAGACAGGATATCGGAGACGGTATTACGGACTTTGAAAGAGTTCTACCGGGACCCGATAGAATGTATCCTGATACCGATTCAATTCCGGTTGAAATAACTCCGGACAGACTCAAAAGAATATCAAAAGATTTACCCGAAAACCCCTTTAAACGTGAGAAAAAACTGAAAAAGCTTGGTCTTTCAAGAGAACTTGCTAAAAGGTTTTCAACATATACAAATCAAAAACTTTTCGATCAATTAATTAAAACAACTAACATAGCACCATCATTTATTGCATCGACTCTGCTAAACACCAGTAAGGATTTGAAAAGACGGGGCTTTGACGTCAAAGAAATCACAGACGGATCCGTTTTAAAAATGTTTCAGTGGTGCGATAAGGGTCATTTTCAAAAAGAGCTGATACCCCTAATTTATGAAAGACTAACTGAATTTGAATATCCGACCGTAAAAGACTTACTTAAAGATTTTAAGGTTAAATCGGATCTTCCGACCTATAATAAAATTATTAAGGACACCATTAAGAAATACGGTAATTACTGCAACGGAAGCCCAAAGGCCAGCCAAAGATTTTTAATGGGAAAAATCATGGAAAAATACCGCGGCTCCATTGACGGGAAGAAGATTTCCAGAGCACTTGCAACATCCTTAAAGTCGGCTAATTAAATTCACGTTAACTACCTAAGCCGTCTTCCTATAAATTGTTCGACCTCCGGTAAACCGCCCT
>CAYYBZ010000452.1:0-1587 GCA_964470285.1 uncultured Oligoflexia bacterium | reverse complement strand
TGTTGAGAAAAAATTAATAGACATATCAAGAATGGTACAGCTTTTAAGTACAAATCCGTCGAGAATTTTAGGTCTTGGAAGAGGAAAACTCTCAAAAGGATCCATTGCTGATATTACTGTATTTGATCCCGATTCTGAGTTTTTAGTGAACCCTGAAAACTTTTACTCAAAAAGTAAAAATACTCCATTCAAAGGCTGGAAATTAAAAGGAAAAGTAATTCTTACGATAGTTGACGGCAGAATTGTTTACGAACAGGGGAGCAGAAGGTAATCCTTTTGTTTTCATATGAACGAATACAAGGATATTCTCGATAAATTTTTTAAGACATTCGAAGACCCCCTTTATGAAGGTGAGATTACGAAGGGAAGGGAAGAGTATTTTAAAATAGTCGGGAAAATTTATGAAGATGATAATTTCTTTGAATCAAGGATGTCAGCGTTTTTTGAATGGTTTGCCTTTAACAGACATTTCGGTAAGAAAGGTCTTACCCCTGTAAGAATCTACTATCATGATAAATTAGATGGTCTAAGCGAGGAAGAGATTAAGGATTTTGAAAATATTTTAAATTCAGTTTGGAGCATTTTTACAGTCAAAAATAAAACTGATTCTGGATGCGAGCTTGAAGATCTATTCTGTGGTACGAGTTATAAAGTTTTAGCGCAAAAAAGCTTTTATCTTCCGGAGTCTGGCAATATCGTTGAAGCAAGGCTTTTACCGTTTAAAGGAAAGTATTATCTTTCAGGTCCCGTATTCAGCCATCCAAATGAGGTCGGGGGCATAATAAGAGCGAGAGCCAAATCATATAAAGATTCATCGAGATCAGATTTTCAAAAGTTTGTTCTGCAACTTGCAGGAATGAGTATAAAAATGCAACGATACAAACACCTTCCTGCAAAGCAAATCTATAAGTTTGAATAATTTAGAAAATGAATAATTTTCAACCATCCTATCTGGATTTATCAAAAAAAGAATTTAAAGAAAAAATAGAAAAAGGATATGAACTTCTTGAATCATGCAATCTTTGTGCAAATTTGTGTAAGGTTAACAGGCTGAAAGGCGAAAGTGGAAAATGCGATATAAGCGCAGATTTGACTATTTCGAGTTTCTCAATGCATTTCGGTGAAGAACCTCCGATATCCGGTAAAAAGGGTTCCGGAACGGTTTTTTTAACCGGATGCTGTCTTTTTTGCAGGTTTTGTCAAAATTATCCGATAAGTCAGTTTAATAACGGTGTGGAATATTCACTTGAGGCCTTCACAGAAGAGGTTTTGAAGCTTCAGGGAAGGGGAGTGCAAAATATAAATTTTGTTTCTCCAACACATCAGGTTCCCCAGATTATAGAGGCAATATATCATGCAAGGCAGAGGGGGCTTCAAATTCCAATAGTTTACAATACTGGCGGGTATGACTCTGTAGAATGTCTTAAGCTTCTGGATGGTATTGTCGATATTTACCTGCCCGATTTCAAGTATGCAAGCAATGAGATGGCCAAAGAGTTATCAGGAATTGATAATTATGTGGAAACAGCAAAGCTCTCAATCTCTGAAATGTACAGACAGGTGGGAAAATTAAAAGTTGATGAAAAT
>CAYYBZ010000451.1:0-1596 GCA_964470285.1 uncultured Oligoflexia bacterium | reverse complement strand
GCTTTCCATGTTGAGGGCACCGACAGTTACATGATGGAGCCGGCCGTCGTAGATGTGAGCGTTGACGGAAAAACTTTTTACCGTTTTCCATTTGATTTTGTTCCCGGGTATCTGGATGGAGAACTGAATTTATATGATCCGTCTTCTTATCCATATGGATTTGCGGGGATAACACCCGTTTATACAAATGACGGTTCCCCGGATCCTAGAAGCCAGGAAGCCGGGGGAGACCGGTTTGATCTGTCAAATATTGAGCAGGCCGATCTTACCTGGATTCAGTACATTAGAATTACATCTACAGGTGATAACTGGTTAAAAGACATAAACGGAGATTATGTAAGACATCCGGGTTGGGATGACGAAGGAGGCGCAGATTCCCCGAGTCCTTGCTCCGGAAGAGGAAATTCCGGTTTTGATCTGGATACGGTAATAGCCGTTAACTATTAAGAGGTATTTAGGATGAAAAGATTTGCTTTGATACTTTTTGTAGCGTTTGTTTTTAGCTGTTTGGGACATCCTTCTTACGGTTACGGGGATTTGGCAAATCTTTGGATAACCAAGGATTTCAGTTCCAAATTGATTTTGGATAAGGAATTCACAGCCGATGGAAAAAGGTCGGTTATGAAAGTTCTAAGAGAAAACGCTAAAATTGAAACGACTTACGGTGGAGGATTTGTAAATAGTATAAACGGCTATAAGAATAACAGAAGCGGATATAACTGGTTCTATTTCATAAACGGAATAATGCCGAACAAAGGAGCAGCAGCCTATAAACCGGACTTTGAAGATACGGTATGGTGGGATTATCATCACAGGGATGTTATGGTTTCGGCCGTGATAGGTTCATACCCTGAACCTTTTAAATCGGGAATGGGTGAAGATAAACCGGGGACTAAAATTGTCTTTACAGATAATTTCACAGAGAAAAGCCTTTTGCTAAGAGACAGTCTGTTTAAAAAAGGCGTTGATAATATATACACTAAAAGTTTTACCGGAAAACTGAAAGCAGATAATGAATTTGTCCTGTTAATAGGTTTATGGAATGAACTGAATGTCGATGAAGACATAAATGAATTATCCGGTAATAAAAGAAAGGGTTTTTACGCTGATTTTAAAAGCGAAAAAGTTAATGTTCGCGGCAGCGACTTTAAAGTCGCAAAAACCTTTGAGAACGGGGCCGTAATAATTTCTGTAAGATCAGGGTTCTCAACCGACTGGCCGGTCTGGGTTATTACCGGGAATAATAAAAAAGACATTAATGCTGCCTTGGATATATTGATAAATGAACCGTCTAAGATTAGATATTTTTGCGGAGCCCTGATAGCCGGCAGCAGATTATTTGCTCTGCCTTATCAAAAATGAAAAAATTTAATCATCCCAATTTTCATACATTTACGATTTTTTCTTATCTTGTGTTTTTATCGTTAATTTCTATGACTTTTACACACCCTCTTTATCTCTTAACACTTTTCCTTACAGTTTTTATCTTAATCTCATTATTTAAAGGATTAAAAAGATGGAAGGGATATTTGCTCTTCAGTTTGCTGATGGCATTTTTTATAACTCTGATAAATATTATTGTGTCAAAAAACGGGC
>CAYYBZ010000450.1:0-1609 GCA_964470285.1 uncultured Oligoflexia bacterium | reverse complement strand
CGATGATCTTAAATCCGAAATCAAAAAGAAAAAGATTAAAGGCGTTGATGTAAAAACAGTTAAAAAAATAGGATGCCAGGGCTTTTGCGCCATGGGACCTGTTGTAGTTATTCAGCCGGGTGATATTTTTTACTGTAAGGTGAAACCGTCTAATGTGAAAGAAATTGTGGAAAAAACACTGGCAAAAGATGAAATTATTGAAAAACTGACCTATCTTGATCCGGTTTCCAAAAAGCATATCGAAAAATTCACTGATATTGAGTTTTATAAAAAACAGGAAAAGATGGTTCTTAGAAATAACGGCGTTGTTGACCCTGAAAGTATCGAAGACGGCATAATTCACGGAGCATACAGCGGACTTGCAAAAGTTATGTCGGGAATGTCTCCCAGGGAAGTGATTGCCGAAATTAAGGCCTCGGGTTTAAGAGGAAAGGGCGGAGGGGGGTTTCCGGCCGGCAGAAAATGGGAATCCTGCGTAAGTGTTGAATCCGACGTTCGCTTTATTCTTGCAAACGGAGACGAGGGTGATCCGGGGGCTTTCATGGACAGGGCAATTATGGAAGGCGATCCCCATTCCGTTATAGAAGGAATGATAATAGGAGCTTACGCAATAGGAGCATCGCAGGGATATATCTATGTAAGGGAAGAATATCCTTTAGCGGTTGAATATTTGAGCAAAGCAATTAACGATGCGAAAAATCTGGGACTTCTGGGTAAAAATATTCTCGGTTCAGATTTTAATTTTGACATAAACATTTCCAGGGGCGGCGGCGCTTTTGTATGCGGTGAATCTACTGCTCTGATGAGATCAGTTGCAGGCGAAGTAGGTGAGCCAAGAGCAAAATATATAAGATCAGTGACAAGAGGACTTTTTGATAAACCTTCAGTTCTAAACAATGTTGAAACCTGGGCTACCGTTCCCCAGATCATTGAAAAGGGCGCCAAATGGTTTAAAAAAATGGGAACGGAAAAAAGTCCCGGCACAAAGGCCTTTAGTCTTGTGGGTAAGGTTAAAAATGTTGGAATTATTGAAGTTGCCATGGGAATTACACTTCGTGAGATTATTTACGGTATAGGCGGCGGAATTCAGGATGACAGAAAGTTCAAGGCGGTTCAGACCGGCGGTCCTTCCGGCGGATGTCTTCCCGAGGACAAGCTTGATCTGCCGGTAGATTTTGACACTCTTACTAAAGCCGGATCGATGATGGGATCAGGCGGCATGATTGTAATGGATGACCGTACATGCATGATTGACGTAGCAAAATATTTTCTTCAGTTTCTTGTCGAGGAATCATGCGGTAAATGCATACCCTGCAGGGAAGGACTTTTTCAGCTACATGAAATGCTTGAAAAAATAACAAAAGGTGAAGGTAAAAAGGGTGATATTGAAAAGATTGAGAGCCTATCGGATTCGATAGTAAAGGGTTCTTTATGCGCACTTGGTAAATCAGGACCAAATCCGGTTTTAAGCACACTTCAATATTTTAAGCATGAATATGAGGAGCATATTGAAAATAAGAAATGCAGAGCCGGTATTTGTAAAGGGCTTGTAACATACGAAATCAATGACAAATGCACGGGGTGTACGCTTTGTGCCGCTGTATGTCCT
>CAYYBZ010000449.1:694-1616 GCA_964470285.1 uncultured Oligoflexia bacterium | reverse complement strand
GCCAAAATCTTTCTTAAAATGCAATTTTTATCTTTTTTTTGTAAATTGTCAATTAAAAAGCCTTATTCAATTTTGACGCGTCACCGTTATTTTGTTGCCTGCAAACTTTAAAAGCAAATCTTTCAAACTTTGTTAAAAAAGTATTCACGGATAATATGCATTTCTCTTTCAAAATCAACTCAATTCTGTACCTATTATATAAAAAAAATCTGATGTAAAAAGATTGTCTGAAAACGTCTACTACTTATACAAATCTCAGATCTTTAATAAGCAAACGGGCATTTCTCTTGCCCGAGTAGTAATTAAACTCCGGGTAATGGACGATATCGGCACACAAAGCATTTTTACTGTTTTCGATTGTCATACCGAATCCGACAGCTTCAATGTAGTTCCCCTGCGATCTTTTTAAGGTCAGTTTTGTATGATTTTTTCCCAGTTTTTGAACGTTTGATATTTCAACTTTTTTTGAAAGCAGATTTGGCCTTGCATTTGCGGGACCAAATGGCTCCAGCTTTGTAAGATTTTCTACAAAGTTCTCAGTTATATCGGAAATGTCTATTTCATTATCAATAATAAGTTCTTTTTTATTTGATTTTGAGTTTTGCGCCTGTTTATTTGCGCAATCGACAAATCTTTTCGAAAATTCCTCAATTCTGTTTTTCTCTAATGAGAATCCTCCCGCCAGAGTATGCCCGCCGAATCCTTTTAGACAACCGCTCAATTCCTTTAAAATTTTAACGACATTAACCGGTTCGATTGCTCTTACAGAACCCCTGCATTCATCATCGCCCACAGAAATTACTGCAAAGGTTTTGCCATATTTATCAGAGAGTCTTCCTGCAACAAGTCCTATAACTCCCCTGTGCCAGTTTCTTCCTGCCAGACAAAAAGCGGTTTTATCTTCCCAGCCTTCGGCTCCCTC
>CAYYBZ010000449.1:0-684 GCA_964470285.1 uncultured Oligoflexia bacterium | reverse complement strand
TACAATGCCTGATGCTTTTGCAATAATATCCTTTTCAATTCTTTTTCTCTCAATATTAAGGTTTTCAAGCCTTCTTGAAAGATCAACCGCTCTGAAAGTGTCCTGCGTGATTAAAAGCTCAAGCGCATGCTCTGCAAAACCTAATCTTCCGGCTGCATTAAGTCTGGGTGCAATTCTAAAGGCTATATCGGTGCATGTAACCGGTCTGTTCATTGTAATTCCGCAATACTGCTTTAGAGTTTCAATTCCTTTTCTTTTCGATCTGTTCATCAAATCTGTTCCGTATTTAACTAAAATTCTGTTTTCACCAGTCATTGGACAAACATCTGCAATTGTTCCTATGGCAACAAGATCAAGATACTCTCTTAAATCAACTTCTCCGTCATTCTTGAAGAATCCTTCGTCGCGAAGGAAACTTCTAACCGCAACCAGAAGATAAAAAGCAACTCCTACTCCTGAAAGATCCCTAAAGTCGTTTTCTTCTTCAAGCATGGGATTAAAAACAAGTTCGTCGAACTTTTCTTGCTTGTCCACATCGTGATGATCGGTAATAACAACGTCAATCCCTTCTGCCTTGAACTTTTTAGCAACATCTATCGAGCTTATTCCGACGTCGCAGGTTATCAAAAGAGAGCATTTATTATCTTTGGCCTTTTCAAGATATTCCGGAATACGATCCTTGCT
>CAYYBZ010000448.1:0-1626 GCA_964470285.1 uncultured Oligoflexia bacterium | reverse complement strand
CTATATGTTTATCATCGGCCGTCTCGCTTCTTGGAAGTATTATTCCGCTAAAGTTCCCGCCCTTTTGTGTCTTGACTATGACATCACTCCAAACCTTTACGTTCTGCTCTATCAGTTTTTGTTTCGCCTTTCCGCGATAACCTTTGTAAATTTCAGACTTACCCAAGTTTATTTCCTTTCACATCATCTAAATTATTTCATGATATCACCCTTCACTTTTTGCAGCTTTTTTCTTATCCAGCCTGTCGGTAAATGTTCTGAAAGCAGCTAAGAGGAAAAAGCCCAGAACGCCTATGGCCGTGAACACATACCATATATAATGAGCATGTGAATAGTACGATGCCTATTGAGCTTACAGGCCAAATTTTCCTGACAAGATGGGTGATCGGAATAACCAGAAGAACAACAGTTAGAAAAATAAAGCATCCGTAATATGCGGCCCTTTCGAATAATTCCATTACGTTTGCAATCCAAAACGTACGGGGGAATCTCCACGTGGATTTACTTTCGCCTTCGCTCATTTCATACTCCTTTAAAGATTTGGGAATTCTCTATTAAAATTGGTTATTTAAACGAAACATAGACGTGTTTCAAGTTATTTCTCTTTATAGGCGTGAATTAGTGCAATTGAATCCAGATCAAACCCTGCCGTGTAGGGTACATCTGACATGTTTTTGTTATCTCCCGTGTCCGTAATTCTAATAAATCTAACCTTCTTAACGCCGATCTTTTTAAGATCAAAAGCATCTCCACCGGTTGTTATTTCATCTTTGCCTGTACCGGGTTTTACAGGATGAACACCGGCACAGCTGGTAAACGGCGGATTGACCGAATCACAAGGAAATTCTTCATAGGCAGACGGATCATCATAATAAGCGACTTCAACCCTTGCGGTTTCAACGCTGTCGCTAAATGCCGAGTCTCCGTAAATGACAAAATCCGGACCGTCACCGTCAATCAGTTCACCGCCCTTTATTTCATATACTATTGATCCGCCGTGGCCGAAAGAAAGATATAAAGATTTATTTTCTTCGGGTCTCGACACTGAGAAATCAATAAAATCGGGAGCTCCCGTCGGAACACCTTTAAAATCAACATCTTTATAATCCTGAAAGTATCCGTCATCTCCGTAACCGGGCATAAATCTGACAACGTTGTAAGAATACGGATCTATTCTTTCCAAAACCGGTTTATTATCCTCTTTTTCAGGAGTTTTTGTTGGGGTAGGGCTTGCAAGCTGCGCAGCTATTTCTTCTTCACTTAACTCATTATCCGCTGCCCCTTTAATAGCTTCCTCAGTCTCTTCCTTTGTCTTTTCTGCTTCGGGTTTTTTCAAGAATTCGCCTACACCCTTTTCAAGCCTCTTGGCCTTCCTTTGGCCGTGCATATCAATATCCCAGTCGAAAAGCTCACCTTTTGAATAAATTCCTTTTTCGAGCTTTTTACCCTTTGCCTTGTCCATGTTGTAAGTCCAGTCGGAAATTACGGATTGATCGTATGAAACCGACAAAATCTTCATTATATCTGCAAAAGATTTAAATTTAGGTTTTTTAGGCTGTGCGGGCGTTCTATTAATTTTGACAACCGCTTCGGGTTCCTGCGTTTGTTCCGGTTCATCTGGCACTT
>CAYYBZ010000447.1:0-1640 GCA_964470285.1 uncultured Oligoflexia bacterium | reverse complement strand
AACCATGAGTCGACAGGTTTATCCATGCCAGAATACATAATCCTATAAAAGATATTAAAGCGAATATTTCGTCCGTAATAAGTCTAAGAATCATTCCAGAACCCTTAATGGATCAATTGCCCTTTTTCCGGTTCTTATCTGAAAATGCAAAAAAGATTTTCCTATTTTAGGCAACCCCCCCACTTTGGCAATAGCCTGATGTCTTTTGACCATGTCTCCCCTGCTAACCAGATTTTCGGAATTTAACGCATAAATTGAATATACCCTATTTGAATGCTTTAAAATAATCATATTTCCGTACCCTTTAAGTCCGTTTCCTGAATACAGGACTTCGCCTGGTGATGCCGCTTTGACTTCATTTCCGTATCTGCTCTGTATATTTATGCCGTCATAATGATTATTTAAACCGTTGCCGAATCTTGTCAGAACCTTACCCTTAACAGGCCAGCTGAATTTATTCTTCAACGATAAACTTACCGGTTTGTTGTTCGGTGCCGATTCTTTTCTATATGCATTTATATTATGTTCCCTTTTATTTTTACGGCTTCTGCCCGGAATATATAATAGTTTACCAACTTTAAGATTCTGAGGTCTTGATATTCCGTTTGATCTCATTAAATCGTTAACGTCAATCCCGTATATTCTTGATATTCGATAAAGGGTTTCACCCTTTGATACTCTATGATAGCCGAAGCCGGAGTGATTGCAGGAATTTGAATACAGTAATACTGTCAGCAAAATGATAAATCTTACTTCAAGTCGACTTTTCATCTTAACTCTTTTTAGCAATTTACAAACTTTACGAATGTACATTTTGAAAGCTTTTTTTGAATCAAGCCGTTTTTACGCTTTTCAAACATATAAAGATGCTGAGTCGATTCATTGGCGGTAACCGGTATTATCAGCTTTCCACCCAGGCATAATTGATCAATCAAGGGTTTTGGCACTTTACTCGCTGATGCTGCTGCAATAATTACATTGTAAGGAGCATACTCTTTCCAACCGTAGTATCCGTTGCCAACTTTTACTGAAATGTTGTAGTAATCAAGTTCATCGAAAAGTTTTTTTGCTTTGGCTGCTAATCTAAATATTCTTTCAATGGAATAAACAGATTTGCATATTCTTGAGAGGACTGCGGCCTGATATCCTGAACCTGTTCCGATATCGAGCACTTTTTCATTACCGGTTAACTTAAGGTTTTGGAGCATAAAAGCAACCATGTACGGTGTGCTGATTGTCTGCTTGCCCCCGATAGGAAGAGAACAATCGTAATAGGCTCTTTTTGACAGCGCACGCTCGCAAAATTTTTCTCTCGGGACGAAATGCATAGCGCTCAAAACAAGCGGATCAGTTATACCGCGAGGCTTAAGCTGTTTTTCAACCATCCCGTAAGGCGTTACTGAATTTAACAAACCCCCTCCTTTTAAAAGCATTTATAAATCCAGATTTGAAGTTTTTTCCAAAAACTGATAATCGGTTAAATCTATCTTAACTGGTGTTATTGTAACATTTCCCCGTTTAATTTCCATACAATCGGTGCCCGGGGAATTATCATCTTTTTGAATTTTGCCGCCTATCCAGTAGTATTTTGATCCTCTGGGGTCATCCCTTTGCAAAAGTTCTTTCCAGTAAACCCTTCT
>CAYYBZ010000446.1:525-1644 GCA_964470285.1 uncultured Oligoflexia bacterium | reverse complement strand
AAGCGGAGAATCTTAAAAGTCTTTCACAGAGCGCCTACAACAGTGCCTCTACTATAACGGACGATTTTGAAATAATTATCGTGGACGACGGTTCTACCGACGAAACCAAGCAGATTATCGCCAGAATAAAGCCTAACTTCGGCTCAAAGCTACGCCCGATACACATCTGGCCCAACAAAGGTTACGCCAACGCATTAAAGACCGGTTTTAAGGATTCTAAAAAAGAATTTATATTTTATTCCGATTCGGACAACCAGTTCGACCTGTCCGACATTTCACTTCTTCTGGAAAAGATTTCAGGAAATGACATGGTTATAGGTTTCAGAAAAGACCGGCAGGACAATTTCTTAAGAATCTTTGTTTCCAAATGCTACAACCTTCTTATCAGAACATTCTTCGGTCTGAAAGTTAAAGACATCGACTGCGCCTTTAAACTTTTCAGAAAGGAAATATTTGAAAAAATAAAGATTAATCATGAAAAATGGCTTATAGACACCGAGATACTTGTGAAAGCCCGGAAATTTAAAATGAAGATAGCCGAAGTCGGGGTAAAACACCTGCCCAGAGGTAAAGGAAGTACTACCGTAAAACCGAAAGACGTAATATTTACATTAAAAGGACTTTACAGATTAAGAAAAGAGCTTAAAAAACTAAAGGATTAAAATTGGAATTTTTCTCGATATTCATCTATCTGTTTTACGTTTTTTGTCTGGGAATTATAACTTTTCCTGTTTCATTTAAGCTCTTCCGCAACTTGCCGGATAGAGGATATGCCTTTTCCAAAATATTTTCGGTTTTGTTAATCGGTTACTTCTACTTCTTAACTTTGGTATGCGGGCTGGCCTCAAACAGAATAATCACATCAATAGCTGCATTGACAGTTATCACGGCAATATCTTTTTTTGTTGCACGGAATTTCTACAGAGATATTCAAGACTATATTAAAAACAATATTCGTTTTCTAATTTTAATAGAATCGCTTTTCATACTTTCATTTATCTTTTTAACCGTACTTAAATCTTCCAATCCCGACATTCTTTCTGCGGAAAAATTCCCGGATTTCAATATTTTCAACAGACTGGTAATAGAAAACAAATTCCCGCCTACCGATACATGGCT
>CAYYBZ010000446.1:0-515 GCA_964470285.1 uncultured Oligoflexia bacterium | reverse complement strand
CGGATAATGCCCCTGAAAACCGAAATTGCAGTAAATCTCAACGTAATATTCATACTTGCTTCGGCCTTCACAGCAGCATTCATTTTGGGAACATATTTTACAGGAAGAAAAACAACGGGTTTACTTAGCGGTCTGTTTGTATGTTTTTTGGGTAACATTGACGGAGCCACACAGCTTTTTAAATCGGGAATAAACAAGTTCGACTGGTGGGCAGGGTCCCGTATTATTGACGGAACGATAAATGAATTTCCTTTTTTCTCGTTCTATTTAGGCGACCTCCATGCCCATTATATTGTTTTACCGCTTGTACTTTTTATTATTGCACTGATAGCGGATTCAAACATAAAAGCCGATCTTTTAAAATCAAAAAAACTCATAAATGATACCCATCATTTTTATAGAATCATTATAACTTCACTGCTTTTGGGGACAATATTAACATCAAACCCCTGGTATTTCCCAGTCATACTTATTATCCTTTTCATTTATCGGATAATAATATTCGAAAAAGAAAA
>CAYYBZ010000445.1:0-1649 GCA_964470285.1 uncultured Oligoflexia bacterium | reverse complement strand
AGGATCAGGTAAATGTATTAGAAAAGGGTGCGGCCTGGGCGATTAAAAATGGTTTCGGAACTAATGATGATTTAAATCATATTGAAGAAAACGGCTGCATAAAGGGAGCCAATGCCGACAGTGTAAGTCGGCGTGCAAGAGAAAGGGGAATAAATCAACTCGGAACTTTGGGCTCGGGCAATCATTTTGTAGAAGTCGGATTTGTTGAAGAAGTTTTTGATGAAAAAGTTGCCAATGCATACGGACTTTTTAAAAACGGAATTACTGTTTTTGTTCACACAGGCTCAAGAGGGCTTGGATATCAGGTTTGCGATGATTCCTTGGGCAAGATGCTTGCAGCTGCCAGAAAATACGGAATTGAGCTTCCAGACAGACAGCTTTGCTGTGCTCCCGTAAAATCAGATGAAGGCAGGCAATATTTATCGGCGATGGCATGTGCGGCCAACTATGCTTTTGCGAACAGGCAGATGATCACTCACTGGGTTAGGGAATCCTTTGAAAGTGTTTTAAAAAAATCATCGCAGAAATTAGGGATTAATCTTCTCTATGATGTAGCTCATAATATTGCAAAAATAGAAAATCATGAAGTAAATGGAAAGAAGATAAATGTATGTGTTCACAGAAAGGGTGCGACCAGGGCTTTTCCTCCGGGAAGTTTAGAAATACCGGAGAATTATAAGGAAACAGGCCAACCCGTTCTCATCCCCGGAGATATGGGAAGATATTCTTACGTTTTAGCAGGAACCGATAAGGCCTATAAAAATACTTTTGGAAGTACATGTCACGGGGCAGGACGGCTTATGAGTAGAAAGCAGGCGACTAAATCTTCAAAGGGCAGGTCAATTCTTAAGGAGCTTGAAGATAAGAATATAATAGTCAGAGCTGCGAGTAGAGCAACCCTTACCGAAGAAATTTCCGAAGCATATAAGGATGTTTCAGATGTTGTTGAAGTTGTTCACATGGCGGGAATCGGTAAAAAGGTCGCAAAATTAAGGCCACTGGCAGTTATAAAAGGCTGAAATTTAAGTCAGAATAACAACTCAACCTTAAAAACTAAACTTTTTCCCAAAAAACCATATAATATTAGGGTTTTTGCGTCGGAAAACAAATGACAAAAAAATCAAAAAAGAAAAAGACGTCCTGGAAAAAGCGAAAGAAAAAGTTCTCAAAGATTTTCTGGTGGACGTTCTGGCTCAATATTCCGATTCTCGTTATTTTTGTTGTTTGGGTTCTTTTTTTAACCCATCAGATATCGGACAAGTTCAGGGGGAAAACATGGGATTTACCCAGTAAGGTTTATTCGGACAGTTTGATCCTTTATCCCGGAATAAAATTTGAAAAGGGAGAGTTTGAAGAGAAATTAAAAAAGCTCGAATACGCAAAAACCGATAAAAGAAAACTCGTTAAGGGTAATTACAGAATTTCAGGTGAAGATTATTATATATTCCTGCATGATTTCGAATATCCCAGAGAAAACTTCTCGGGGTTTGAATTAAAAGTTTCATTTGATGACGGAGAAATTCTGCGTATTGAAAAGGAAAACAACGGCGAAACCCTGTATTCGTTTCAGCTGGAGCCGGAATTGATAGCGGAGATATTTTCAAAAAAGCTTGAGGAGAGAAAACTTGTAAGAATCGGGGAACTTCCGG
>CAYYBZ010000444.1:0-1654 GCA_964470285.1 uncultured Oligoflexia bacterium | reverse complement strand
TTCCAAGAATTTCAAAGCAGGAATCAATTACATCGTTAACAAGGGTTTTCGAAAGCTTTCTTTTTTTGTTTGCTTCCGTTACTTTGGAAATCAATTCGGCCTTTGTCATACTTTTTCCTCCGTTTAGGTTTATACAGGACTATATTAAGGCCGATGGAGAAGTGTCAAGATTATAGTTAAAAAGAAAGTTATCATCAAACAACTTGAATTGGTTGTATATTTTATATATATAACATTCGATGAAAAAAATTGCTGTATTTATAACCATTTCGGTATATTTGATTGCCTGTGGCGGGGGCCCGCCTTTAGAGCAGAGAGGTTCATACCCTCTAACATTTGAGCCGGATTCAGTAACCTTGAGTGGCAAAAGCTGCGCAACACATATAAAAGTTCAAGGTGATATATATGAAGACGTTACACTTACAGTTTTAATTGTTACCCTTACTGACAAAAATGATACACAAAACAAGATTACATTTACGGATACGGACCTAGAAAGTTTATTCGGAACAATATTTCTTTCGCGGGCAAGCCTTCTTGAGGGAAACATTACAATAGAAGGAAGTTCAAGAGGAATGATCGAAAGTTTCGATACCTCAATTGTTTTAACAGGAATTACTCTTAACGGATATGCAAGGACATGGGCGGGAGTTTTTGAATGTATTCAACAGCTTTAATTTTGGAGGGTGAATGACTCGAAATATAAAAGCTCCAAGAGGAGAAAAAATTTCATGCAGGGGCTGGCATCAGGAAGCGGCAATGAGAATGCTTATGAATAATCTTGATTCTGAGGTTGCCGAAAAGCCTGAAGACCTTGTTGTTTACGGAGGGTCGGGAAAGGCAGCCAGAAACTGGACTGCATATGAAAATATAATAAAAAATCTAAAAAAGCTTAATAATGATGAAACGCTTTTGGTCCAATCCGGTAAACCCGTAGGAATTATAAGAACTCATGAAAATGCTCCCAGAGTTTTAATAGCAAATTCAAATCTGGTCGGAGCATGGGCCAACTGGGATTATTTTAGGGAATTAGAGAAACAGGGATTGATAATGTACGGCCAGATGACGGCAGGAAGCTGGATTTACATAGGCACTCAGGGAATTCTTCAGGGAACTTACGAAACGTTTGCATCGGCGGCCAAAAAACATTTCGGTTCTTCTTTAAAGGGCAGACTTGTTCTAACGGCAGGTCTAGGAGGCATGGGAGGGGCGCAGCCTTTAGCGGCAACCATGAACGAAGGAGTTATTCTGGCGGTTGAGATCGATCCTTCAAGGGTAAAAAGAAGAATTGAAACGAAATATCTCGATAAGATGACAAAAGATGTAGACGAAGCCGTTAAATTGTGTGAGGAAGCAAAGAGTAAGGGGCAGCCGCTTTCTGTAGGATTAGTAGGGAATGCCTCTGAAATATTCCCGCAGCTTCTTAAAAGAAATTTTATTCCCGATCTCGTTACCGACCAGACATCTGCACACGATGAACTTAACGGGTACATCCCAGGCGGCATGAGTTTTGATGATGCGATTAAACTTAGGCAGAATAATCCGGAAAGCTATAAGAAAAAGTCGTTGGATTCAATGGTTAAACATGTTGAAGCGATGATCGGTTTTCAGAAAAAAGGTTCATTTGTTTTCGATTACGGTAATAACATAAGAC
>CAYYBZ010000443.1:0-1658 GCA_964470285.1 uncultured Oligoflexia bacterium | reverse complement strand
TAAGAAAATGAGAGTCGAGATAGGCTATAATAACAAGCTGGCACACGGTATGGAAGCCGGCGCAGATATCTGGCTCATGCCCTCAAAATTTGAACCATGCGGATTAAATCAGCTCTATTCGTTAAAATACGGAACAATCCCTGTAGTAACACCTGTCGGCGGTCTTGATGATACGATAAAAACTTACAATAACAAGACTTCGTCCGGAAACGGGTTTAAAATGGCCGATTATTCGGTCGAATCACTGATAAAATCAGTAAATGATGCTTTAAACGCTTATTCAAAGAAAACCGTCTGGAAAAAGATTGTAAGCAAGGCAATGGGAATGGATTTTTCATGGGAACATTCCGCAAAACAGTATGAGAAGCTTTTTTCGATAGTTGCCAAGAAAAAACCTATGAAAAAGGCTGATACTGTAATTCATGTTCATCCTACAAAGAATTTAGAAGCCTAATTGTGATTTATTGCATATGGGATATTATAAAAGGGCCTCAATTAAGAGGCCCTTTTAATAATATTAATATAAGATGAAAATTGCGCTTTGTCAGATAAATACTATAGTCGGTGATTTTAAGGGTAATATTTCAAAAATCCTGAAATTCTCCCGAAAGGCCGCTTTAAAAGGGGCCGAGCTTGCGGTTTTTCCCGAACTTTCCCTGTGCGGATATCCCCCTAAAGATTTCCTGGAGGATAAAAACTTTCTTAAGGCAAATTTCACAGCCCTTGAAGAATTAATAAGATTATCAAGCAATATTAACTGTGCGATTTTAGTCGGCACTATCGGGAAAAACGAGACTCCGATCGGGAAACCTATTTATAATTCGGCTTCACTTATTAACAAGGGAGCTGTTTTATTTTCCCAGAATAAAACCCTTCTGCCTACATATGATGTATTTGATGAGGGAAGATACTTTGAGAAATCACCTTCAGTCGGAGTTTTTAAACTAAAGGGGTTATCCCTTGGTATATCCATATGCGAAGATATCTGGAATGACGAAAATTTCTGGAAAACCCGTATATACCGCTCAGATCCAATTGAATTGCTGGTCGATAAAGGTACGGACATACTTATTAACATTTCATCGTCCCCATATTACACCGGCAAAAAGGACATTAAACGTAAAATGCTCTGCGATATTGCAAAGAAATTCTGCATGCCGCTCGTATATGTAAATTTGGTTGGCGGCAATGACGATTTAATATTTGAGGGTTCAAGCCTGTTTATTGATTCAAAAGGCAAAATCAGACTTTGCATGAAACCATTTAAGGAAGACATTGAAATAATAGACACCGCAAAGATCAAATCGGCAAAGATTTCAAAAGAACTTGATGAGAGTGAAGAGATTTTGCAGTCCCTTATACTGGGGACCAAAGATTATGTTTCAAAATGCGGATTTAATGACGCCGTAATAGGTTTGTCGGGAGGCATCGATTCAGCCCTTGTCGCCTACATTGCAAAAGAGGCGCTGGGCAGTAAAAATGTTCTAGTGGTAAACATGCCGTCTAAACATTCAAGCCTTTCCAGCATAAAAGATTCAAAACTACTGGCAAAAAACCTCGGGCTGAAATACCTGAAAATTCCGATTCACGATATTTATGAGAGCTCGAGCTCGGCATCATCGACAGCGACACGAGCTTCTACTGCCCCGGCTTTCTCG
>CAYYBZ010000442.1:0-1660 GCA_964470285.1 uncultured Oligoflexia bacterium | reverse complement strand
CTGATAATAGTTCTGAGAGTTAAGATCTCTTCCTGTCTGTGAATAAAAAGCATCGGTTTTAAGGCTTAAACTGTCTGTAAGTTTAAAAATAAAACCTGAGTCGGCTCCAAGTTCAAGCTCGGAAGTACCCTCTTCTATACCGTATCCCAGCATAAAATTGACAAACCAAAGTATTCTGGAGGTAATATTAAACTCAGCATAAACCCCCGGTACTATAGAAAAATACCATGAAGGATCCCAGTATCTGGAAATTGCATAAAGCTTATCGTTTACTCTGTGAAATCTTAAGGCACCGATAAGTGTAATTAAAGGTCTTGTCGTTATATTCCAGGAAATTGTCAGGTTTGAATTAAAGGATCTGTTTGTATCCTCAAAAAATCCTATTTTTGAAAAGAAATCGATTTTCGTATCGGTTTCAGGATAATAGACAAAATTGAACAAAATGTTATCGGAGCCTATGATTCTGGTTGAAAATGATTCATATGTGTAAACGCTGTTGATAATATCTTCATTTGAATAACCAAGCAGGATAAAATCCCGCCATCCGAAATGATATTTTAAAGATGAGCCGTAATCCAGCGTGTCACCCAAATCCCAGTAATGATTGAAACCTAAAAAAGCATCAAGATAAAACAGATCGGAGAATCGTAAACCCTGTTTTACTTTTATACGGTCGACATTTATATCAGCGAAAGTGGGTTTCATAAAGAATGAATGTGAATAAACAAGGGATGTGTCAAGGGTTCTGTTCCAGTAGGCTTCAAAACCCATAGAAGTCAGAAGCTCCTGAAAATCAACATTGTCCTCTCTGAATATGACTTCGGTCATTACAAGATATTTGGAACCGTAGTTTAGTATGGTATCTATACCTTTTTTGGCCCTGTAATTTTCATTGTCCATTGCCTGAACTTTTCTGTAATCTTCAAGTGCCTTTCCGTAGTTTCCGGAGTAATAATAAACATCTCCACGAATAAGATATGCTTCGATATTGTCAGCATCGGACTTAATAACTTCATTTGTCAGCTTAATTGCAAGGGGATAACTTTCTTTTCTGTCCCAGGATAGAACTCTTGCAAGGCCGAGTTTGTATTTGTTGCCGGACTGTCTTAGTAATAAAGTTTCATATTCGCTTGCAGCCTGACCGTATCTTCCTTCCCATGAGAGTACTTCGGCTAATCTGTTTCTCATTTCATAATCTTCGGGAAAAAGCATAGTGTATTTTTGCACTTCCTGAATAGCTTCCTCATGTTTTTCTTTGCCGATGAGGTAATTTATCAAAACTTTTCTAGGTCCTTTTGTAAAAGGCTGTTTTAGAATTTCTTTTTTGAGTTCTAAAACGGTAAGCTCTGTTTTTTCGCTGCTTTCTTTCCGGGAAGCCTCCACACTTTTTATGAGATCTTCGTTTTCAGGATCTTTTTCGGCGAGTTTTTTGGCAGTAATGTATGCTTTGTCATAGTCGCCCGAGTTCATATACAGGTCAAAAAGCATTTTCATTGACTCTGTATCATCCGGATTTTGAGCAATCGTTTTTTCCAGTTTTGGAATTCTGTAAGAAGGGTCATCTTCGGCTTTCGCAAGCATTTTAATGGCGTACTGATTAACAGGATTTATTCTAAGTATTTTTTTGTAAGTTTCTCTTTCCAGTTCATTCTTTCCAGTC
>CAYYBZ010000441.1:0-1665 GCA_964470285.1 uncultured Oligoflexia bacterium | reverse complement strand
ACAGCCGACTGTATTTTCGAATCGATATCCGGATTTACAACTACAGGTTCGTCCATCCTTTCCAACATTGAGAGCCTTCCAAAAAGCATTTTACTTTGGAGATCTTTGATTCAATGGCTGGGCGGAATGGGAATTATTCTTCTTTTTATCGCTATTTTCCCTTTCCTTGGAGTGGGTTCAAAGCAGATGTATAAGATGGAAGTACCGGGAGTCGATAAAAAGAGCTTTATCCCACAGGTAAAGCATGCAGCACTGATTCTATGGGGCATATATCTAGCCCTTTCTTTTCTGGAAATAATTCTTTTAAAATTTGCCGGCCTTTCATTTTATGACTCTATATGCCACACTTTTACCACCCTTCCTACAGGAGGTTTTTCAACAAAAAATGCAAGCATCGCAGCATTCCAAAGTCCTCTGATTGAAACGATAATCATAATTTTCATGTTTCTTGCCGGCGTCAATTTCACCATGTACTTTGCGATTTTACGGGGAAATTTCAATAATGTTTTCAGGGATACCGAATTAAAAGTGTATCTGCTGATTATTGCCCTTGCGACTATCCTGGTCGGCGCAGATCTGCTTATTCAAAACGCATACTCCTCTTTCGGAGAAGCATTCCGGTATTCAAGTTTTCAGGTAGTAAGCATGCAGACTACTACAGGCTATGCAACCGCCGATTTTAACTTATGGCCTGCGTTTTCAAAAATACTTCTGGTAGCCCTGATGATAATCGGAGCCTGTACCGGTTCGACAGGGGGCGGCTCAAAGGTAATGCGCATAATACTTGTTTTTAAACACGCTTACATAGAGATATTAAAGTTTGTTAATCCCAATCTTATTAAGGTTCTAAAAATAAAGGAAACCGTTATTGAAGATGAAACCAAAAATGCACTTTTTGGGTTCTACTCGGTGTTTTTTATCTGTCTTTTCTTTGCTACTCTGATTATGAGTTTTCTGGGATTGGACATAGTTACAGCATTTACATCCGTTATTGCGACAATATGGAACATAGGTCCCGGTTTAGGCAAGGTCGGGGCGGTTGAAAATTTCGGCTTTATCCCGGATATTGGCAAATACGTTCTTTGCATCTGCATGATTCTTGGAAGGCTTGAAATCTACACAATAGTAGCCATCTTCATACCCAAATTCTGGCGCGAATAAAAACCCAATTAAGCCTGCAAATCATTCCTTATTTGTTATATAATAACTATATAGGAGGAATTTTAAGAATTTCCTTTTATTCAAGGAGGGTTAATGACGGAAAAAAAGGAACGTCGAGGCAGAAAAAGATATGTTTTAGTCGAAGACGTTAAAAAAATACTCAAAAATTTAAAATCCGGTGAAATTGTAATAGATTTGAGCCTATCAGGAGCCAGGCTTATTTCTCTGGACCCAAAGAAAATCGGACAGGAGACGACTTTTGATATTGAGCTGCCGAGTAATTTAGGTATCTTGCAGATAAAAGGGAAGAATATCCGCTCAAAAATTCTTAAAATTGATAAAACTACGCTTCATGAAACCGGCGTTCAGTTTCAAAGACTCACCGATCTCGATTCAATAACATTAAGAGATTACATTACTTATCTTGAGAGAAACGAGATAATCACGCAGGGTCGAGAGAAAATCAAGGCATTATTGACAGCTACCAAGAAATTAAAAAAGAAC
>CAYYBZ010000440.1:0-1666 GCA_964470285.1 uncultured Oligoflexia bacterium | reverse complement strand
GAATGTTTTTTCAAGGGGAGATTTAATCTCTGTGAAATCGATTTCATCAGCTTTTGTAATACCGATTTCATTATAAACGGCATCTTCCCTTGACCTTTCAAGTATCTTAAATCCCTTTTCGTCATTTGATACGTCTTTCCATGAAAGCTTAAAAGCGGGATTTTTTTTTCCTATGGTAAGGGTGACTTTAATATCCTGCGGTGGAGCTGGAGCGGGGGGTATAATCTTTACCGGATCTTTGCTTGCGGGCTTTTTGCTGCATCCTATAAAGCCTAGCGTTAATATGAAAACAAGTAAAATGGTTGAAATGTTTTTTAATAAGTTAATCATATTTACCCCGTATCATTAGAATGTTGAAACAGTTCTACTTTGTTCCGACAGTAAGATTATTGTTAATAGATGAAGCCTTAAAGCCCGCATCTTCAATCCAACGCATTATTTTACTTTGAGGATAAGTGTTGCCGGTTTCCGTTTGTACCAGCATGTTGATTGAAAAAAGAGCTCCGTCTAAAGGAGCGGTTTTCGTATCATCTATGTATATCTCATTAACTATTACTTTTCCGCCGTTTTTTACAATAGGGTAAGTTTTTCTAAGCAGCTCTATATTATTCTTTTCCCCGGCAGCGTGAAACAAATTGGATATTAAAACAAGATCATAATCATTCCCGACATTTAGATTGTCCGCGAAAAGATCGCATTGTTTAGTTTCAATTCTTTCTTCCATTCCGAACTCTTTTATCTTTTGTTTTGTTATTTTTAGGGTGTTTGGAAGGTCCGCTATCACGCCTTTTAATTTTGGATTTTTATTTGCAAAGGCTATCGTATAGCTGCCCGGTCCCCCTGCCAAATCAATCATCTTTTCAACTTTATTTATGTCAATTATGTCGGCTATTTTATGCGCCTCTTCATAATGAAATTCATGCATGGCATTTATGAAATATTTATTGAATTCTTCATTGTGAAGATTTGAAGGGCGCTCATAATGTTTATTTGTAACTACAGCCGTAAGATTTGACCATCCTAACCACATTGTATTTCTGTGAAGAAAACCCCAGCCTCTGAAAGTAGGTTTATCGCGTCTTAAATACTCGGCCGAAACGTCGCTATTTGAATATTTATCATTATCCTTTGAAAGTAGAGTTAATGCCGTCAGAGCATCGAGAAGTATTGTTGTGCCTCTCTCATTCCATTTATTTGAAGTGGCGATTTGCGCGGCACTTTTGGGCTCGTCGCCAATTTTTGTAAAAATATCTAAATATACTGCGGTAAGAATAACTCTGGAAGGAGCAAACCCCCTCACAATTTTATCAATATCTTCAAATGATCTCAGTGCGTTCATTTATCCTCCGTTGTTAGGTTTGAACCTAGACGGGAGGATTATAAGGAATTTATGTGTGCTTTACCATACAAAATAAAAAGCCCTTTAAAGAAACAGCTCTAAAAAGGGCTTTTAAGGCTTATTAATAACTTGAATTATGCATTTTCAATTGTACAGACAACTCCATGCTCTGACTTTTCACAATCAAGCAAGTAAGTTTCGCCTTTATGCTCATATGAAATCAAATCGCTTCCGTTTTTTTGTAAACCGCTGTCGGGATCATCAAGCGTAGTCATTATGAATGCGACTAATGCTACTCCGGCGGGAACCAATATCGGAGAAGCGCTT
>CAYYBZ010000439.1:0-1672 GCA_964470285.1 uncultured Oligoflexia bacterium | reverse complement strand
GCGTGACGGGTGTGACCCACCTCGCCGACGTCACGGCCTTCCGCTACGACCCGGGCTTTGATGTAAGGGCGGTGGACACAAGCTCCGTGGCAATTTTTCCTCCCTCAACAGATTTTGAAAGATTAGCAAACGGTACTATAAGTATGCAGCCTATCTTTTGAAGATAATCCTCATTTTTTACATCTGCTTTAAAGTATTTACCTGAACATGACAGAGCAAAAAATACCAATAAAATCAGCGTGATAAAAATATTATTAAACGGCTTTTTTATCATGATTCCAGTATAGCGTTTGAGTTACACAGGTCAATATATTGCTGGATACAGGTGAACAACAAATTGTTTTAATATTGCAATACGGTGCTATACTTCAATGCAATGTCTTATTTTAAGGGTAAAAGTATAATTGTTACCGGCGGGGCCGGATTTTTAGGGAAAAGGGTTGTAAAAAAACTTAAGGAAAGCGGCGCAGATAAAATATTTGTCCCTGAAATTGAAAAGTATGATTTAAGGGAAAAGAAAACAATCATAAGTCTTTATAATGAAGTCAAACCTGAAATAATAATTCATTTGGCCGCCGTAGTCGGAGGGATAGGATTTAATCAGAAATTCCCCGGAACTCTTTTCTACGACAATCTCATTATGAGTACTCAACTTTTAGAGCAGGCGCGTATTTCCAGGGTTAAGAAATTCGTAACCGTGGGAACCATCTGCGCATATCCCAAATTCACGCCGTCTCCCTTTAAAGAAGAAAATTTGTGGGACGGTTATCCCGAAGAAACCAATGCGCCTTACGGTATTGCCAAAAAAGCCATTCTGGTTCAAAGCCAGGCATACAGACAGCAATACGGTTTTAACGGAATTTTTCTGCTGCCCGTTAATCTTTACGGTCCGGGAGATAATTTTAACCCAAAATCATCGCATGTAACACCTGCGCTTATAAAAAAATGTCTTGATGCAATTGACAGTGGAAAAGACCTGATTGAAGTTTGGGGTGACGGAAGCCCCACACGTGAATTTATATATGTGGACGATTGCGCAAGGGGGATAGTTCTTGCCACTGAAAAATACAATAAAAGCGATCCGGTTAATCTTGGAACAGGCCGCGAAATAAGCATAAAAGATCTCGTAGAATTGATAGCATCCCTGTGCGGTTTCTCCGGCAAGATAACCTGGGATAAGACAAAACCCAACGGTCAACCGAGAAGATGTCTTGATACTTCCAGGGCATTGGAAGGCTTTGATTTTAAAGCAGAGACTTCTTTTGAAGAAGGACTTAAAGAAACTATTAAATGGTACAGGGAAAAAAGAAAAAACGAGTCCTCGTAATAAATCAGTATTATTTTCCTGACAAAGCCTCAACCGGCCAGCTTTTAACTGAGCTTTGCGAGTACCTTAACGATCACTTTGAACTTACGGTTCTATGCGGGACACCCTCATATTCAATATCAGACGCTGAAACCTCCTCTATAAAAAGCCTAAACCAGGTCAACGGAGTAAGCGTTAAAAGAGCTTTTAACACAAAATTCGGCAGAAAAAACATATTAGGAAGATTAACAAATTACCTGACATTCATGTTCTTTGCCTCTATTAAGGCTATCTGCATGAAAAAGCATGATGTCATTATTGTCATGAGTGATCCTCCCACTGTAAATTTCATAGGCTATTTAACAA
>CAYYBZ010000438.1:0-1678 GCA_964470285.1 uncultured Oligoflexia bacterium | reverse complement strand
ATAAAAGGGGCGGATTTTTCAGAGGTATTTTCAAATATCCATGAAAAGTACGGTTTTTCGAAGGACGATTCATTTTATATTTGTGAAAGGGTTTTTAGAGGAGGATTATTTACAAAAGATTCCATATACCAGACCGGTTTTTATAATGTCAGAAATCACTTCCGATTCGGACTGGCAGATCCTTATATATTCATTACCGGAAAGATGTCTTTAAAGTATGAAAAATTAGTTTCTGAACTTATGCGGGAGAAATTTTTTGAAAAGCCTAAATATGTTCCAAGATTTCTTAAGGATAAGCAGTGGATCAACACGTGGCAAACCCTTTCTGTTACTCATAACCTTTATAAAGAGGAAAGATTTAACGATAAATAGGTAATCCTAGTTTCTTACAAACAGGGATTTGAAATAATCTCCCTTGATTATTTCGTTGAAAGACACGGTTTTTTTATCCAGTAAATAAGTGTAATAAATGTAGTTTCTTAAAATATTCTTAACGTATAGGTTGGTTTCCTCAACAGGAATCTGTTCTATGGTTTCCATGACTGAAAGGTAACCGTTTTGATTCTTCCACTCATCCGCTCTGGAAGGCCCTGCATTATAGGAGGCGAGGGAATAAATTACATCTCCTTGCTTGCTTTTCAATATCTGATAAAAATAATACGTTGCAATTGCTATGTTGACTTCCGGTTCAAAGAGGTTTTCTCTGGGAATATTTTTTGATATTTTTAGTCTGTTAGAAACATCATCGGCGGTAAAAGGCATAAGTTGCATCAACCCCCTTGCGCCGCTTCTTGAAACGGCTGTTATATCAAATGCGCTTTCCTGCTTAATTAAAGATAATATCAATAAATGATCAATGCCGTAAATTTGGGAAAGATTAACAAGCCTGGAAACATGCTGTTTTGGAAAAATAACGGAAAGAAGATCGGAATCCAATGCAAGAGGTTCGATTACCGCTGCTAAAACAGCTCTTTTAATGGCAGCTCTATGCAGTTTATTATTCGAGAGCAGAAGAGCAATGTAATAATTTACTATATATGAATTGTTCGCCCTTATATAAGAGAGTTCATGGTTTGCGTTTTCAAAGAGACCTGTTTTTATAAAGCTTATTGCTCTTACCAGGTGAAGGCTTTCCCTGATCGAAAGATCGATTTTGAGATCTTTATTAATTGATCCGGCATCAATCTGAGGTTCTAAGTCCTTAAGCTTGGCAAGATGACTGTATGAACTTTGTATAACCGAGTAGAATGAAAGCGGAAATTCATTTTGAAGTATTCTGAAATATTCATTACTTTTTTCAACATCGTTAACCGATTCGTATGTATGAGCGAGCCACCAAAGAGCCTGCGCTTTATTATCACGGCCGCCATTATTTAATAATCTTTCAAAGGAGGTTTTTGCATGTTCGTATTCTTTGTTCTCAAAATGCAACAGGCCTTCTTTAAAGATTGCAAAAATGCTTTCCTCGAAACCCGAATACTTCATCTGTAAATCGCGTAAGGCTTTAAGCGATTTTTTGTAGCTTCTATTGACTCTGTGTATGCGTGAAAGAATAAGATAAGCTTTGGGTACAAATTTGCTGTAAGGATAACGTTTAATAATCGTATTTATAATATTCCCTGTATCCTTAAGAAATTCCTGTCGATAAAGAATTGATGATACTTTTATCAATGTTTCA
>CAYYBZ010000437.1:0-1686 GCA_964470285.1 uncultured Oligoflexia bacterium | reverse complement strand
CCTGTTTTATTGCTTTTACTTCTTAATTGTGCAGGGAAAACAGATGTTAAGCAAGAAGTTCATAGACCAGGCCCGGAGGTTGCAGAGCTGGTCGATTTTAAAAAAGATTTGACCGGTTTTAGAAAAACTTACGGTCCTAATTTCTACAAGGGGGACAGGCTTTTCGATTACATAAACGGAGGCGCAGATAAATATATTGCATTGGGTTTTAGCGAAGTAATGAGTTTTGAACTTCAAAGAGGTGGAAACAATGAGGAAAAAGTTATCGTTGATATTTATGATATGGGGAACGAAAAAAATTCATCAATGATCTTCGATAAAGAGAGAAGCGGAAAGAATGTCATGCTCCCCGGTAATTTAGCGGCTAGTTTAAGCGATAATCTGTTACAATACAGTAAAAGTAAGTATTATGTAAAAGTCACTTCTTTTGTCGAATTCAAACCCGAAATACTTGTTAATATAGGCACTTTAATATCATCTAAGATTAATAAATAATTCAATACGTTATAATTCCATAGATCTGTTTCATGTCAACTTTAGTTAAACTCCCAATATAAAAGCGAAAAATTTTGACTTTTCACTTCCTGTATGATTTAAAACACAGTTGCTTTATCGATAACTTTAACCGTGCGAACTGTTTAAATTTAAGCAGACGCAATAAGAATCAAATTAGGAGGCATAAAATGTCACAGACAGTAAGTAAGTTTATGGAAAAGCTCGTTGCCAAGACTCCGAGTGAAACAGAGTTTCATCAGGCGGTCAAGGAAGTAGTCGAGTCGGTATTGCCTTCAGTAGAAAGACATCCTGAATATCAGAAGGCCAATATCTTGGAACGTATTGTAATTCCCGAAAGAGCTTTAATTTTCAGGGTTCCCTGGGTAGACGATAAGGGGAATACCCATGTTAATTACGGGTACAGGGTTGAGTTCAACTCAGCAATCGGTCCATATAAGGGCGGACTGCGTTTCCATCCTTCAGTAAACCTTGGAATCTTAAAGTTTCTGGGATTTGAGCAGATCTTCAAAAACGCTTTGACAACCCTGCCTATGGGTGGAGGAAAGGGCGGTTCCGATTTTGATCCCAAGGGAAAATCGGACAATGAAGTTCAGAATTTCTGTTACTCATTCATGGAAGAGCTTCAAAGACATATCGGTCCTAACACCGACGTACCTGCAGGTGATATCGGAGTAGGCGGTAGAGAAATAGGATTCTTATTCGGCCAGTATAAGAAAATAAGAAACGAGTTCACAGGAACGCTTACCGGTAAAGGCTTAAACTGGGGGGGAAGTTTAATTCGTCCTGAAGCAACAGGTTACGGCCAGGTTTATTTTGCAGAAGAAATGCTAAATGTAAAGGGTGACAGCTTAAAGGGGAAAATTTGTACTGTATCCGGTTCAGGAAACGTAGCACAGTACGCAACAGAAAAATGTATTGAATTCGGTGCAAAAGTGGTCACTATGTCTGATTCCAGCGGATGGATTCATGATCCTGAAGGATTCAACAAGGAAAAACTTCAATTCATAATGGATCTTAAGAACGTAAAGAGAGGAAGAATCAAGGAATATGCAGATAAATTCAACAGCCTAATGTCATGCGGGTGAGCTGATCGTCTGTAAAGTGTCCCTCTATTTTATACGTGCCGGGATAAACAGCGGCCGGGAGGTTTTTAGGAAACTCCGATAGAGC
>CAYYBZ010000436.1:0-1697 GCA_964470285.1 uncultured Oligoflexia bacterium | reverse complement strand
GAACACGCGGCAATAGGATATTTTGACGGGATATTTTTTATACTCGACCTTAAGAGCAAAAACGGAACATATGTAAATGGGGAAAGGGTAAGAGAACGGGTACTTAAGGATAATGACGAAATAATGCTGGGTCAAAAAGCCCTGGTTTTTAACGTTTCCGGGAAGCTACATGAAGAGGCATCGGAAAGATGGCCGGACGGACAAAAGTCCATAGCAAAAATTCTTGAAATGATAAGCGGAAAGGGAAGTGACGGAAAATTTGAGGATCCTACCAGAATAGTTATTGAGGGCAAAGATAAGCTTACAAGCAAAGCTCCGTTAACACAGATTTATCTGGAAATCATCTCAGGCCCGGATACGGGGAAAAGATTTAATTTTCTGCAAAAGGAAATAATGATCGGAAGAACCAGAGGCGATCTTGTTCTTAAAGATCCCGATGTTTCTAAATCTCACGCAGAGATAGACACTTACGATAAAGGACAGATCTTTATAAGAGATGTAGGTTCAACAAACGGAACATACGTAAACGATCATAAAACCGATAGAATGCAGTTAAAGAGCGGTGACAAAATAACAATCGGTTCTACCGATTTTGAGATAACTTTCGGTGAAGTAATGACACACCCATATTTAAAAGAGCAGAAATTTGATGAGAAAACAACCAGAAGAAATTACAAGCAAAGTGCCTATATCCTCGAAATTATCAACGGAAGGGATAAAGGGAAAAAGATTAACCTTAAGGTAGGTGAACATATTGTCGGAAGGAACATAGAAGGAATAAGTCTTAAAGACATGGATGTCTCGCGCAATCATGCCAGAATTGCGATTACAGATATGGGCAAAATCTTTATAGCTGATATGCAGAGTACTAACGGTACTTTTGTAAACGGAATGAAGATTGAAGAGACAGAACTTAAAAAAGGTGATGAAATACTGGTCGGCAATACTAAAATGAAAATAACTTAATCTTTTTTATGGGCATTAAATAGTAACCCTGCCGTGTTTTTTGAACAGATCATGTAAGAATTTTATCGGGTCCATTGGCTTACCGTTTTTTCTGACTTCGAAATGAAGATGCGGGCCGGTTGTTCTTCCTGTCATTCCTACGTAACTGATTATTTTACCTTTGTGAATGATATCACCCTTTAATACCGTATTTTTTGCATTATGGCCGTAGTAAGACGTTAATCCGTTTTTGTGTTTGAGGATAACGAGGTTTCCGTATCCGCCTTTATAGCCCGAAAAGATTACTTTTCCGCTCATGAAAGCCTTAACCGGAGATCTGTATTTTCTTGGGATATCGATTCCAGCATGAAAACGCTTTTTTCCGTTAAAAGGATCGTTTCTGTAACCGTATCCTGAGGATATGTTAAGGCTTGCGATATATTTTTTAAACTCTTTATCCTTTTTGCCCTTTTGATTTAATTCCGATATTTTTTTCTGCCTGGCTGTCTCTTTGTCCTTTTCTTCTTGAAGTTTCTTTTCGTTAAGCAGTTCATGCAGTTTTTTGAAATTAAGTTCACCGCCTGCGCTTGCAACTATTATGGAATCTTCCGATTGTGACGATGCGTGCAGTACTTTACTGGCCATCAGCTCCGGAAGGACCTGGGACAAGCCTACTGCAATTGAGAGTACAACAAGTGAAAATCCGATTTTCTTTATAATTTTACCCTGTTTTTTACTTATTTTTAAATGCC
>CAYYBZ010000435.1:0-1708 GCA_964470285.1 uncultured Oligoflexia bacterium | reverse complement strand
TACCCTACCGTACCGTCTATTTCTACTTTATAGAAACTCCCTACCTCGCCAAGGTATTTAAATGTCGAGTTCATACCGTAATGTTCAACAAACGTATCGGGTTCAACACGGGGTTCTGATCTGAAATTAATACCTCCTCCTGATTGTCCTCTATCAACAACTATTACCTGTTTTTCTGCAAAACATAAGGATGTGGATACAAAAAGCGTTAACAAGACAAAAAATACTGCTTTTCTTAACATTTTCCTCCCTTCTAAAAAAAAATTTGTCTTACGATTTAGTGATTTCGGTCTATTTGATTAAATTTCATTATCTATAATTATACGATGCTCATAATTTACTTTCAACTCAAAATATTTGGATTGAAATATATCTGAACATATGTTATAACTTCTCGTAATTTAATTATTTTTACAAAATAGAAGGTACAAAATGGATGGAGAATCTTCAATAAATAGTAAGAAAATCCTTCCCGAAATTCCAAAAGAAAGATACGACCTTCAAATACTCAGATCGATTAGGCGCATAATAAGGGCCGTGGATCTTTACTCTAGAAGGCTTAAATCCAAATATCAACTCACTGCTCCCCAATTAATGTGTCTTATGGCGGTCTGTGAAAAACAAAGCTTAACGGCATCCGAAGTCGCAAGAACGGTTTTTTTAAGTGCAAGTACCACCGTGGGCATTCTTGACAGGCTCGAGAATAAAAACCTCATTAAGAGAATCCGAGACAAAAACGACAGAAGAATAGTCAATGTAAACATTACAGATAAAGGCCGTAAAGTAACCGACCAGAGCCCTAACCTTCTTCAGGATAATCTTGCCAACGCACTTAAGGATTTACCGGATATTGAACAGACAACTATAGCTTTATCCCTGGACAGGGTTGTCAATCTTATGGAGGCCGAACATCTTGAGGCTGCTCCTATTATAGAAACAGATTTATCAAGCCCTGAAAAATCATCCGACAATGGTAACAGGTAAGGAGAATATGTTGATATACAGAGCTACAACCTTTGCATTAATCTTTTTTTTAGTATTTTCAATTTCCACTTTTTGTTATTCAAACAACAACGCCGATATTCCCGCTCCCGTTTTTAAGATTCCGGAATCAAATAACAGCAGCTCGGGCAATCTCAAGATTTTATGGAAAGTTGACAAGAAAAAAATAAAGAGTGACAAGATTAAATACGAATTACAACAGTCTTCGGATGAGCATTTTTCAGCAGCAAAGAAAATATATGAAGGTGCCGACAGAGCCACATATATTTCCGGTCTTAGAAACGGTATCTATTATTATCGGGTAAGGGCTTTTATAGATGGACAGTTCGGCGATTGGTCAAAGCCGGCAAGTCTTAAAGTAAAACACCACTCATTAAAACTTGCCCTGATTCTTTTTTTCGTCGGTGCTATGGTTTTTACAGCCACGGCCTGGCTGGTTATAAGAGGCTCCGCTAAAGAAGATAATATTTAAGAATTCATATTCACAGAATTAAGGGGGTAATTTTTTGGAGCATCAATCGGCAATACTTAATCAATGGATAGGGTGGTTACTATTAGTACTTCTGAGTCTTCTATGGATATCTCTTGGTTTTTACTGGGGGAAAAAAGCAAAGAGCATGGAAGGCTTTATGCTGGCCGGAAGAAATGTCGGTCTTGCCCTCGGCACGGCTACCGCGATGGCAACATGGATAACATCCAACACTAC
>CAYYBZ010000434.1:0-1720 GCA_964470285.1 uncultured Oligoflexia bacterium | reverse complement strand
TGCAGTAATTATCCCAGTTGTTCATTTGTTCCTGAGCATCTTTTATAAGGAACCATCTGGGCTTACGGTTATAGTCGAGAGGAGATCTAGGCTCATCTATTTGATCCAATATCTTATTTATAAGCCCTCTTTGTCCCTTTTCTACAAAGGTAACGATCTTAAGTTCACCATCACAGGCAGGACATTTAAGAGGATCGACTTCAAATACCTGCCGTATAAGTTTGGCCCAGGCTTTTTTGCGTAGTTTTAAAGAAGGAGTTCCTGTATTCTTGTCATAGATAACTCTTTCATTTGAAACGGGTGGTCTAGCCATGTAGCGAATAAGTCTTCTTAATCCCTGTTATTCGTTTTTATCTATTCTTAAGGATAAATCAACACTGAAGCCGGAGTGCTCCCACGATAAAATCTCCTCTTTGAAATGTTCACTTAATCTTTTCTTTTTAACAAGAATATCGAGGACTTTTCTCTCAAAAAGGGTTCTTAATGCTTTGTTTGCATATGATCCTCTAGTGTTGAGTCTTAAAAAGTTACCTTTTTTATTGAAGGCTCCTTCTGTCACAATGCTGTGAAGGTGAGGGTGGGGGTTTAGCTTGTCTCCGAAAAGTTGAGGCAGAGTTATCATGCCTATATTTATGTCATCCCGTCTTAAAGCCAGCCTGTAAAACTCGGAAGTAGCATCAAAATCCTTCTTTTATCCTAGGATTCGGTGTCCTTGGGTTTTCCGAGATATCGCCTGTCCTCTTCCTTCATCGCGTTTATTATTATGTCTATGGTCTCGCCCTTGTATTTCGCATCCTTGGTCTCGGGCTCATACTCATATTTACGAAACCGTCGGATTCGACGATCTTGAGAGTCCCTACATCGCTTATGGCTATTTTGATATCGTAGTTCGATGACCATCCGACGCCGAATGAGTTGTTCTTTTTCGAGAAACTGTTATACGACCTGTATACCTCAAGATGTATACCGAAACAGGAGAGCGACAAATCCTTTATAGGGAGGAAGAAATTACCGGTTCTCAGATTCACGGGATCCGGGGCATGATGGACATAGAACTTATCGAAACCATTGGATTTCCCGAGGCAATTATCGGGGTCTGTCTCAAAGGCCCGGCTCTGCCCCGAAAGAAGCATAATTAGCTATAATAAAAAGGATATTTTGCACATCCTTTTAATTATCAGGGTGCCCGTGACTAAAGTCAAGGCGGAGAAGGCAATAATAAAAGGATATATTGACATTACGCGTTATATTGGTTATAGTGCACAAAATTTCTACAAGGAGACATTAAATGAAGACACTATTAAAGAAGATTATTCTAAGCACTTTCTTTATCACCGCATCTTATTGTCTTACAGGTTCAGGTTCTGTTCTAGCAGGAATAGATTTTGACCTGTATAACCCAAGAGGTATACCGAAACAGGAGAGCATCAAATCCTTTTTGGATTTGGATTTGCTCCCCATTTACAATTATAGCAAAGTTTTTGACAATGAATTTCCTCCCTCCAAAGTTACTAATGTAGGAAGGGATATGCTCAGGGGCTGCTATGATGCTTTGGTTGAAGTACTGAAAGCCGAAGCTCCCAAGGGTTATGAACTATTGGAGAACAGGAATCTGAAAAAACTCAGAAGGGTGGACACAAAATATACAAACAAGTATTCATACTCAAGGCATATTAATCTGACAGATATGCCGACTTTTTATGATTTTGGACTAAGGCAT
>CAYYBZ010000433.1:0-1734 GCA_964470285.1 uncultured Oligoflexia bacterium | reverse complement strand
ACGGCATCGAAGGCGAGATCGGCAATGGTGACGAGTGTCGGCATGCCTTTCAAATTTCCATATCTGATTACCGCTTTTATCAAGACAGTAAAGCCCGTCTTCGAAAGTCGGAATATAAATTTTACCGTTATGATAAACCGGTGTTGCATCAACATCTAAAAATCTTCCCTTAACGGCTATTTTCTTTTCAAATATGACAGAACCGTCATTTGGATTAAGTGCACTTATGAATCCGTCGGAAAAGCCTACTATCACCATCTCTTTATCTATTAGCAACGGACTGGAAATCCCTCTTACCGTTACTTTCTGATTAGACTGCTTTTTATAATGCCATAACCATTCCCCGCTCTTTAAATCCAGAGCTGTAAGAACTCCTTGCGCCGAAGTGAAGTAAACTATGCCGTCAGGATTAATCTGCGGTTTTGAAAGTATTTCACCTTCTGAAGTATATTTCCAAAGAAGCTTTCCGCTGTCTCTTTTAAGCCCGAAAAAATCGCCTTCCGAATTACCGATAAAAATAAATTCATTATAGATCGAGGGAGTAGCATTTACTGAGGCTCCCGATTTAAATTTCCATTTTATGCTTTTCTTTGAAAGGTCATATGAAACAAGACTCTGTTCATTTGTGCCGAAAAGGATTTCTTTTCCTTCAATAATTAAGGTTGATCCCGAAATTATGCTGGAAGAAGTAAAGGTAAAAACACCTTCTGAGAATCTTCTGTGCCTTTTAAGCTTTAAGGGTCCTGCCGTACAGCTTAAAAATGTTCCGAGGATAATGACTATTAACAATTTTCTAAAAAATGTATTCATATTAGGGCTACCAGATATGCCAAGTAAGCGCCATCATGGTTGAAAAAACATCAAAGCTGACCTTGCTTGTATTCAGGGCATTTAAAACGTTTTGATTCTGATTTTCTCCGAGTAAAAAATGCCACTCGAAAGAAAATCTTAAAGAAAGTTGATTTTTATAGACATACCATAAAACACCGGTGCCGACAGGAAACTGAAGACCTAAAGGAAAATCCATTCCGGTTTTGGAATCAACCGAGGTGAAGTTATATATGCCTATTCCGGCAAAAATAAAGGGCTGAAAATTAAATGAAGAACATTTATAAAACAATCTTAAAGCTTCACTGTGAAAAACAATTGTTGAATCAACATTCGTAGATGTATCTATAGGGCTGGGTGTCACAACCCCTACTAACCCGAACTTATAGGTGAAATCAGCAAAAAAGTCATGGCTAATCTCATGGCCCACCGAAAGATCAAATGAAAAGTTACCGTTACCGGAAATCCCCTGATAGCCCTGAACAGCGGAAAAACCAAGACCAAGACCCATGGTAAAAAATCTGGTGCCAAGGTAAGAGTATTTTTTTCCTGCAACATCAAAAGACTGCGCTTTTGAGCTTATCATCAATAAAGAGATTAAAGCTAAAATGAAATAGATTTTCTTCATTAATTATTTATTCAGGGCAAGCCTTGAATTTACCTTATCTTTAAGTTTTGTTTCGGGATATTCGTTTAGAATCTGCCCGAAATACTTTTTTGCTTCTACGGTTTTATTCATCTTCGCAAGAATGTCCCCGACTTTATACAGAACATAGTCCTTTCCAACTGTCTGTTCAATATCTGCAGCTTTTTCAAAATTCTCTAAAGCTTTATCATATTCTTTTTTTGCTTCATATGTATATGCAATATTCTGAAGAATTGAAGATATTATTTTAGGATTTTTCC
>CAYYBZ010000432.1:428-1764 GCA_964470285.1 uncultured Oligoflexia bacterium | reverse complement strand
AGGAAGTAAAAAATCACTTACATGGGTTAAAGAACAGAACGAACGCACGGTCAGTGAGATCATGAATGACGATCTTTTTAATTCAATGAAAAACGATGCATTACAAATACTTAATTCGAAGGATAAAATCCCTTTCGGCAATTACAGAAACGGTTATGTCTATAATTTCTGGAAGGATGATGAACACATAAGAGGAATATGGAGAAGGGCAACATCCAAAGAGTACAGGAAGAAAAATACAAATTGGGAAATACTTTTAGACATCGATAAATTAGGCAAAGATGAAAACGAAAGCTGGGTTTACAAGGGGGCCGATTGTCTGCCTCCCGAATTTAACAGATGTCTTATAACACTTTCCAGAGGCGGTAAAGATGCAAGTGTTATAAGGGAGTTTGACGTTGAAACAAAACAGTTTGTCAAAAACGGATTTAACCTTAAAAAGGAAGCAAAAAGCCATATTGTATGGCTTTCTAAAGATGAAGTTATAGTAGGCACAGATTTCGGTAAAGGTTCCATAACCGAAAGCGGTTATCCCAGAGTATTAAAACTCTGGAAAAGAGGCACGAATCTTAATAGTGCCAAAACAATCTACGAAGGCGATAAAAAGGATGTCATAGCGGAAGCAAGGAACTATTTTCGTCCCGAAGGAAACCTTCCGGTTATAGTTAAATGGCTTACTTTCTGGGACAGCATTGTATACATCCTGGACAACAATTATAAACTAACCGAGATACCCCTTCCCCATGATGCCGAATTAGTAAATTACTTTAAGGGTCATTTGATATTCTCTATAAAATCAGACTGGGAAACTATAGGCGAATATCCCAAAACATTCTTACAGGGATCAATAGTTTCCTTTAAAAAAGAGGATATTTCACAAAACGATTTTGCCGACAGGATTAAGGTAATTTTTAAACCAGACATGAGCACTTTTTATGAACTAACCGAGGGAATTTCAGCGGCTAAAGATTACATTATCGTTCCTGTATTAAGCAATGTGAAAAACAGGCTGTTAAAGTTTAAACTTAATAAAACGGGTGATTCTGAAACATGGGAGAAAACAATAGTAAACCTTCCGGATACCGGAACCATAGGAGTCACCTCCGCAAACAGCTTTACTAATGTCGCAATGGCATATTTTGAGGATTTTATTACTCCGACAAAACTTTTTCTTTTAAAAAAATCCAAACCTCAAGTTTTAAAGAAATTAAACCCTGTTTTTGATTCATCAAACCTTACTGTTTCACAAAAATGGGCCATTAGTAAGGATGGAACAAAAATCCCGTATTTCCTTGTTTATAACAAAAACATAAAGTTGAACGGCACTAATCCTACC
>CAYYBZ010000432.1:0-418 GCA_964470285.1 uncultured Oligoflexia bacterium | reverse complement strand
TTATACGGTTACGGCGGTTTCGAATACGCGGAGAAACCTTACTATTTAAAAACGGCGGGTAAATTATGGCTTGAAAAAGGAGGGGTATACGCACTCGCTAACATAAGAGGAGGAGGTGAGTTCGGTCCGCTGTGGCATAAAGCCGCATTAAAAGCAAACAGAGTAAAGGCCTTTGAGGACTTCATTGCGATAGCGGAAGATCTTTCTAAAAGGAAAATTACTTCTCCAAAACATCTGGGTATAATCGGCGGTTCAAACGGCGGACTTTTAGTCGGAGTTACATTTACTAAAAGACCCGATCTGATAAACGCAGCGGTCTGCCGGGTTCCGCTTCTGGATATGCTTAGATTCGATAAACTGCTTGCCGGGGCCTCATGGACAGGAGAATACGGCGACCCTGATAACCCCGATGATTTCA
>CAYYBZ010000431.1:0-1768 GCA_964470285.1 uncultured Oligoflexia bacterium | reverse complement strand
AATGAACGCATACCTCCGGTTCCGGGTACATAAGCCTCTCTCTCCGTAAGCCCTCAGAAGGTAGGGATCGGGATTCTCACCGGCGGAACCTACGGTACGTTTTTACGTAAGTTTCAAGTTTCAATGAACGCATACCTCCGGTTCCGGGTACATAAGCCTCTCTCTCCGTAAGCCCTCTTAGAGGGCTTACGGAGAGAGAGGGATTCGAACCCCCGGTAGGGACTTTCGACCCTACAACTGATTTCGAGTCAGCCGCCTTCAACCACTCGGCCATCTCTCCCGAAAACTTTGCGAAGCAAAACTTTCGGGATTCATTTTTTCTTGGTGGTAGTTTTTGCCCTCTGATGCTTCACGCATCATTGATAAAGAGGCGAAAACATACCCCCAAACCCCGCGCAACTCGCGAATAAATCGCTCGTTGCTTAAAGCTTTACTTCGGTAAATGTCAAAAATCATGAATTTTCAAATAATTTGCGCAACTCGCTAATAAATCGCTAGTTTACTTTGACAATAATAACACAAAAATTTTATGAAGGTCTAAATAACAGAATAATTAAAACAAATCTAAGGAAAACATTGAAAAAATCTCTGTTTTTGCTATTAAGCACACCCCTTGAATCGATTGATAAGCGATTGAAAGTCTTAAATGGACTCATTGACAAAAATAACGCACGGTGTTATGTATTCTAAGCTCTAAACCTTATCCTGAATTTGAATATCAGTGAAGAAAACGTTAATAATATTAAGTGTTTTGTTTGTTTGCGTGTATGCGCTTGATCTGCATGCATCTAACAGGCTGGCTTTTAGGCCTGCCGTAAATAAAATTGTTGCTCCGATTGCTGAAGCAATAGGGCTGGAGCAAAGCGCTTTAAAGGTTACTTTTGAGGAAAGCATGGGGAAAATAGCCGGGGCTTCAGGATCGGCAGGTTTAATAGGTAGATTAACGGGGAGCAAATATTCAGGGGAATTTTCTCTTTCAGATATTGCATTAAACACAGCAGAAACTAACGGCGATTTGTCCTCGCTTATAGAAGCGGCCAATTACGGAGTTGATTTATCCATTTTCTTTTCGGGAGCGGAGTCGGTTTCTCTTAAAGATCTTTCTGAAATTGTTATGGAGGAAATACAGAGGCTTTACTTAAAATATGAAACTACTGAAGATAGCCTAATCGGAGATAATGCAAGAGTATATTCTTACGTTATGTTAATTCATAATTTATTGTCCAATACCTGTTTTACCGATAAAAGCGGTCTTCCCGGCGATACTTCATCCGCAATTCTATACGAATTGCTTGTTGCAAGATATGTACTTAAGGGTTCAAACTATACAATAAATTCACAGATGCGTTCAAGGGTTGAAAAATTGAACTTTGATCTCAGGCAACTCATAGTCGAGGAACAGATTTTTGGAACGGAAGGAATTTCAATTGAAAGAATTATGAATAATATTTCGGAGAGTACATGGATGACTGTTTTATCAAGATATAAAAATGCCAAGGAAACTGAAATTGAAACGCTTATGCAGGCTGCAAATGTTCTTGCCGAAATTTGTAAAATTCTTGGAATTATTTCTGATGATACTTTTAAGAAAATAACCGAAAATACCGGTAGATTTCTTGACAAATATTGCGATAATGCCGCTTTGGCAATTCTTCAAAACAGAACGCCCTTGAGGAACGGAAGAGTGCTGATTTTCTAATTTAGCGAGAGTTCCCCACCTGTGAGAGTGGGGCAATTCATTAAGTTGTGTTAAATTTGCATTATTTTT
>CAYYBZ010000430.1:0-1769 GCA_964470285.1 uncultured Oligoflexia bacterium | reverse complement strand
TCAACAAGGAAGGTAAAAGCAAAAAGCAAAAACCCCGGATTAAGACCCGTTGTAATTGGCGCAGGCCCCTGTGGACTCATGGCCGCGCTTACCCTTTCCGAGGCGGGGCTTTCTCCTCTCCTTATTGAACGCGGAAGTTCCGTCAATGATAGAACATCCGACGTTGCCCGTTTTTGGGGAAAGGGCGAACTCAAAACCGAAGACAATGTTCTTTTCGGCGAAGGCGGTGCCGGACTGTTTTCCGACGGAAAGCTGACTGCAAGAAGCAAGGACAAAGCAAGCGTAAGACACTTTCTTGAAACTCTTGTAAAATGCAAAGCTTCACAGGAAATTTTAATTGATGCCGAGCCTCATATCGGGAGCAATGCCTTAAAAACGATCGTTCCGGCTTTTCGGGAACTTATAAAAAAAACCGGAGGAGAAATACGTTTTAATTCACGCCTTGAAAAAATATTTACAGAAAACAACAAACTTCGCGGCATCGTTGTAAACGAAAAAGAGATTGAAACGGACAGTTGCATACTCGCAATCGGCCATAGCGCCAGAGATTCATATAAGATGCTTTCCAAATCCGGGGTTATGCTTGAGAGCAAATCATTTGCAGTAGGAATTCGTCTTGAGATACCTCAAAAACATATAGACAATACACAATGGGGAAAATTTTCCGGACATCCTCGCCTTGGAGCCGCAAGCTTCCGTTTGACATTTAAAGAAACCAGCATGAATCGTGCCTGCTATACTTTCTGCATGTGCCCGGGTGGAACGGTAATCCCCTGCGCATCTTCCGAGAGTGAACTAACCACAAACGGCATGAGCATTTCAAAACGCTCAGGATCATTTGGAAATGCTGCTTTTATAGTTCCTGTCGGGCCTTCAGATTATCTCAAAGATTATGATTTAAACGAAAAGCACAAAAGTCTTTCAGGAATAGAGTTTCAAAAGAAAATGGAAAAACTGGGTTTTATTGCGGGGGGAACCGATTATTCTCTTCCCGCAGCAACTCTTTCATGCTTTCTTAAGAATAAATATACCGATTCAATTCCTGAAAAACGTTCATGGCATAGATCCAAACCGGCAGACTTGCACGGCATACTTCCGGATTTTATACTTAATACTTTAACCATAGCCATCCCCGCAATGTTAAAACTTCTTAAAGGTGTTTCTCATGAAGAGGCGCTTCTTTACGGCCCTGAAACAAGAAGTTCCAGCCCTGTACGCATTTGCAGAGATAAAAAAAACTGTGAATCTATTACAGTTTCAGGCCTCTTCCCGGCAGGGGAAGGTGCCGGTTATTCAGGAGGCATTGTAAGTTCGGCTATAGACGGAATGAATGCTGCCAATGCTTTAATAAACAAAATTAAATGGAAATCTAAAAAGAAAATTTAAATTCAACCTATAGCAGAAAAAGGGCGCCAGCCAGCGGGTTCTTCAAAAGAGTATTTGTAAAAATTACCGTTTTTACCCCAGAAATGTTTCTCAAATATCACTGCATGAACCAAGTTCACCGAATTCATCAAGCATGTAATCAAGCATAATCTGCCAGTTTTTTGAAGTTAAAGTAATATCAATTCTGTTAACCGCATCATTGGGAAAGACCTTTACGTAATCGGCATACAGACCGTTATCATCATCGTCATCCCTGTTGGTGCGTGGTAGCGAGAATATATTTGTTCAAATGAATCTAAACGTAGGGTATCTTGTTAATCTTTGCACACTATGACCATTTTTAATTTACTGGTTAAAATCTTTTCAACAAATGTTTATTCAAT
>CAYYBZ010000429.1:0-1780 GCA_964470285.1 uncultured Oligoflexia bacterium | reverse complement strand
GCACCTTTGATTTCTTGTGAAATATATATTTATCCATTACGTAAAGGGCCAGAAAGGAAAAACCCAACAGGACCGCAAGCGTGATTATCAGTTTATGACTCTTTTTTGGTTTTTCAGGCTCGGTCATAGATATTTGTCTCCAAAAACCAAAAACTTAACTCTGCATGCTAAGCTTCTTATAAATTCATATATCAAATGCCTTCTTTTGGCAACCAAGTTTAGATATAAGACAAATTACTCATCTTTTTTGGTTTTACCGTAAAAAGCATCTTTTGCCGCCTGTATATTGTTTGCCGGATACTTCTGCTTTTTCCTGAAAACCTTCCAAAGGAAGGAATTTATGTCGTCCACAAATGCATAAATACACGGTGTAACAACCAGCGTAAGTACAGTATTGAATAAAAGTCCCCATACTAAACCCTTTGCCATGGGCATTAAGAATGGATCCGCTCCTCCAAAACCGTATGCCACCGAAATAAGTCCGAGCATTGTCGTAATCGAAGTTAAAATAATAGGTCTGAATCTGGTTCTACCGCCCTCAATTATGGATTCACGTCTTGACATTCCTGCCAGTCTTCCCCTGTTAATAAAATCGACTAAAACTATTGAGCTGTTTATCACAACACCGCTTAAGCCTACCACGCCTATCAGCACCATGAAACTCAACTCTTCTCCGTGAGAAAGCAGCATTACCAAAACACCGATTAGACCGAACGGAATGGACATCATGATGACAATGGGCTGAGTAAGCGAGTTAAAAGTAGAAGCCAGTATAAGGAAAATTAAAAGGAATGTAATAAAGAACGCCTTAATGATGCTGTCAATCGATTCCTGTGTGTCTTCAAACTCCCCTCCGTATTTTAATGTATAGCCGGGATATTTAATAGGGATATCCTTAAATTCATCGGAAAGAGCAAGGTTAACAGCAGTCGAAGATGTTTTTCTTTCATCTATTCTGGCTGTAACAGTTACGCTTCTTTTTGTATCGACATGCTTGATGGCAAAAATCCCTCTTGTTCTTTTAAGAGTTGCGACACTTGTTAGAGGGATTAAATTACCGAAAGAATTCGGCACTTTTATCTTCTTAAAAGTATCCATGTCGTTAGCCTGGCTTTCGGGAAACTTAACTACAACATCGATTTCTTCTTTGGATTTTTTAATCTTAGTAGCAATTCCGCCTTCAAAAGCAAATCTAACCGTGGATGCTATATCGGCAATGGTCAGATACGCACTTTTAGCCTTTGCTTCGTCGACGACAACCCTTATCTCTTCTTTTCCCAAAGTATAATCATCAACAGGATCTAAAACTCCTTCCATAGTTTTCATCTTTTCAACAAAAAGCGAGGCAATTTCTCGTGAGATTTCAAGATTTTCGCCCTTGATGTTTATGGAAACCGGTTTCCCGACAGGCGGACCTGGTTTTACCTGATCATAAGTAAATTTTTCAAATCCCTCCGGAGTACCTATTTTCTCTCTTATGTAATCGACTATTTCATCAACGGATCTCTCCCTGTTATTTTCCGGAGTTAAAAATACGGCAACCTGAACAACATGAGAGCCCTTTTTTGCCTGGGCATCGTTTTGATCCTGAGCAATTGATCCTACGGTTGTTACTATGTTTTTGAGCTCTTCTTTCGGCAGATCCAGGACAAGCTGCTCAACAGGCTTGATAAGCTCATTTGTTTTACTTAGCGAAGTACCTACCGGTGCTTCAGCTTTTATGAAAAAGGTCTCTATTCCCTTGCTCGGGAAAAGATTGAAATCGAGAAACTTAAATGCA
>CAYYBZ010000428.1:0-1790 GCA_964470285.1 uncultured Oligoflexia bacterium | reverse complement strand
TGGCGTACCGGCGCCAATGAGGCCACTACCATCACCCTCTCCAAAGCCGCCACCACTTACTGATTTTAATGGCTTTTACATGCGTTTATACGATTTTATTGCACTCGGCGACTTGAATTCTTCTGCACTAAGGAATTAAAATTCATGTTGGTATGAAAAATATAAGTTTTATTCTGTTTATGAATCTGATTTTTCTATTTGGGAGTTTTTTAATGACAAAATCTTTGAATGCTGATGAGTTAAAAAAAGCAACCTTTGCGGGAGGATGTTTCTGGTGTATGGAGGCTCCCTTTGAGAAATTAAAGGGAGTTGTTGAAGTTGTTTCAGGTTATACAGGCGGTTCAAAAGATAATCCAACCTATGAAGAAGTTTCTTCAGGTTCAACGGATCATACCGAAGCAGTGCAAATAATATACGATCCAAATCTGATAACTTATCAAAAACTGCTTGAAGTTTTCTGGATGCAGATCGACCCGACAGATTCGAAAGGTCAGTTTGTTGACAGAGGTACGCAATATAGAACAGGTATTTTTTATCACGATGAAGAGCAGAAAAAAATTGCAGAACAATCCAAACAGAATATAGAGAAATCCAAACGCTTCGAAAAACCGATAGTCACCGAAATTTCAAAATATTCAAAATTTTATCCCGCCGAAAATTACCATCAAGACTATTACAAAAAAAGCCCACTTCGTTATAAGTTCTACCGCTTCGGTTCCGGAAGGGATAAGTTCTTGGAAAAAAAATGGGACAAAAAATAGCTTTTCTTAACTGTTGCTATATCAGTATGTGCTGTGCTAGCATTTTCTTCATTATTCATTAAAAACCAAAGGAGATATTATGAGCTTTGAAACAGAAAAACAGAAAAAATGGATAAATGAGGAAAGAATCCCCTGGTATCAGGCTGACATTCAAAAAAGAGTCGGTCTTGAAATTACAATTAAAGTCGATTTCAGCGGTTTTCCCGATGATGCACAAAAAATAAGAGGCTTCGACGGTTCAGGCCTTGGCCCATTAAGAAACAGAATCTGTGACGCGGCCAAAGACAATGATTTCAAGGATTATATTAGTTCAAAAATTAAAACTATTTCAATTGCCGGTGATGAGAATCTTGATTCTGCAAAATATGAATACGATGACAGCTCTCAAACACTTAAAATTACAGCTACGTCTAAAGCGCAACACTGGATGGGAAATCCTATTGATTTTATTAAAAAGATGTAGATTTTTTAATGAAATCGAGCTTGAAAAAATTTACATTTTTTTAATGTTTGTTTATTTTGGGCTGCGCCTACCGCAGCCCAAATTCCATCAACGGGATTTCTGATAAGGATTTTTTTCATACCTACTGAAAATATTTACCTGATTTTTAAGATTTCTTTTCCATTATTTTTAACCACCTGTAAATACACCATTATTTAACAACAACAATTGCTCTAAATGGCTCCTATCTTGCATATCTTAATAAATTGTTAAAAAGGGAGTTTTATGAGACAAATTTTAAGCTTAATTATTTTTATAATATTTTTAATGCTAAGCTTTTCATCCAATGCCCAGATTGCCGATAAATACATTGAAGATGAAGGAATCGCTGATGATCCTGACGTTCTATTCTACGAAAACTTTGAAAACGGATTTAATCCTGCATGGAATGATGTTGATGAAGATGCATCCATTACAGCAAATGCTTCAAAAATTAATCAGGGAGCTGCCAGCACAAAAGTAATTCCCGCCATAGGAAAAGATTATGACAATGATTTTATATTTCGTCCTTCTCCCGAGGTTGAAGA
>CAYYBZ010000427.1:282-1800 GCA_964470285.1 uncultured Oligoflexia bacterium | reverse complement strand
AATCAGGGAAGGCGGAAAGACCGTCGGCGCCGGTGTTATCAGTGAAATTAATTAATGAAAGGATAGCGGAGAAAAGAAAATATGCAGAGCGAAAGAATCAGAATAAGGCTTAAAGCCTACGATTACAAACTTTTGGATCAGTCAACGAGTGAGATTGTTGAAACGGCGAGAAGAACGGGAGCAAGTATTGCAGGACCCATACCGCTGCCGACTTCAATTACAAAGTATTGCGTATTAAGATCTCCGCATGTTGATAAAAAATCAAGAGAACAGTTTGAAATCAGGACTCACAAAAGACTGATTGACATTTTAGAGCCGACTCAGCAGACGATCGATGCATTAATGAAACTTGATCTTTCTGCCGGTGTGGATGTTGAGATTAAATCAATCAGACATGATTGATTAAAAATTTAAGAGGAATTTAAAGATGGCTACACACACTTTAATAGACATGAATAATAAAGAGGCCGGTAAGGTCGAGCTGGCCGATGATGTTTTTGGAATAAAACCCAAAAAACATCTGATAAAGGACGTCGTTGTAATGCAGCTTGCTTCTAAAAGAAGCGGTAATGCCGAAACCAAAACCAGATCGGACGTCCGGGGAGGCGGAGCCAAACCTTTCAGGCAGAAGGGAACAGGTAATGCAAGACAGGGAACCTCACGTTCACCTATAAATGAAGGCGGCGGAGTGGTTTTCGGTCCTCACAAGAGGGATTATTCTTTCAAGATACCCAAGAAGGTCAGAAAGATTGCCCTAAAGACCGCTCTTATTCAAAAAAAGGAAGAATCAAGACTTTTTGTTCTTGAAAAAATCGAATTCGCCCAGCCCAAAACAAAACATGCAATCGAGTTTTTAAAGAAGCTTAATACTAAAAGTGCTTTGGTGGTCGAATCGGATAACAAAAACCTTGAGCTTGCCTTCAGAAATATTCCGAAAATCAAGCTTATCAAACCAGAAGGCGTCAATGTTTACGACGTCGTAAGGTATGAGAGCCTTATTATGACAAAGAGTTCAATGAAAAAGGTTGAGGAGAAGCTCAAATGAAGGATTTACACACAATCATTAAAAGGCCGGTTCTCACCGAAAAGAGCACAACTTTAAAAGATCATAGCAATGCTATCGTCTTTGAAGTTTCGCTGCGTGCAAACAAGCGTGAAATTAAACAGGCAGTGGAAAAACTCTTTAAGGTCCATGTCGAAGATGTAAACACGTCGATTATTCGCGGCAAAAAAAGAAGAATGCAAAGGTTTGAAGGTAAAACGCCTAACTGGAAGAAGGCCGTGGTCAAATTACGCGAAGGCGAGAGAATCGAGCTATTTGAGGGAGTATAAATATGGGAGTTAAGTCATACAAACCGGTTACTCCGGCAAGGAGATATTTTGAGGTCAGCGACTTTAAGGAGTTGACCAAGAAAAAACCTCTGAAATCTCTAACCGTGTCTTTAAAGAAGCATGCGGGACGGAACAATAACGGCGAAATAACCGAAGGTAAGAAATATCAAACCTACCTTCATAATG
>CAYYBZ010000427.1:0-272 GCA_964470285.1 uncultured Oligoflexia bacterium | reverse complement strand
ACCGTTCGCTGGCGCGGAGGCGGTAATAAGAGAAGGTTCAGGGTCATTGATTTCGTAAGAAGGGATAAAGTGGGTATACCCGCAAAAGTGCATTCTATTGAATACGATCCCAACAGATCGGCAAGAATAGCGCTTCTTTTTTACGTTGACGGAGAGAAGAGATACATAATTTCTCCTCTTGAATTAAAGGTCGGTGACACCCTTATGGCCGGCGACGAATCCGAAATAAGGGTAGGCAATGCGCTTCCCTTAAAGAAAATGCCCCTGGGAAC
>CAYYBZ010000426.1:0-1868 GCA_964470285.1 uncultured Oligoflexia bacterium | reverse complement strand
AAAGCCCTTTTCATAGGCTTCATCGTAGGGAATTGTAACAATTTCTGATTTGGAGCCGGTTTTTTCTTTAATCATTTTTGCAAGATCAATAATCGATATTTCTGCTTCTCCGCCTATGTTAAAAACCTGACCGTAAGCCTTTTCGTTCTCATGTATGTTGACAAGAACATCGATTAAATCTGAAATATATGTGAATGATCGGGTCTGCTTCCCGTCACCGTAAACGGTGATATTTTCACCCTTTAATGCCTGTTTAATGAAAGTCGGAATAACCATGCCGTATTGGCCGGTCTGACGCGGGCCTACTATATTAAAAAGTCTTAATATGATTACAGGCAGCCTCTTTTCCCTGAAATATGCAAGCCCTAAAAATTCATCAATGGCCTTGCTACAGGCATAGCTCCACCTGCTCTTGGTAGTCGGTCCGAAAACCATATCATCTTCTTCTTTGAAGGAGTCAGCGGTGTTTTTACCGTATATTTCGGAGGTGGAAGCAAGAATAATTTTTTTACGGTACTTGCTTGCGCAGTCAAGAACGGTTTCAGTACCCTTTATGTTGGTAACTATCGTTTTAACAGGCTGATTAACTATAAGCTTAACTCCGACGGCAGCTGCCATATGATAAATAACGTCGCAGTCCCTGACAAGCGATTCGACTGTCTGAGAATTCAAAACCGAGTCAATTACAATGGAAAAGTTTTTATTTTTCTCAAGATGCTGTATATTTTTTATTGAACCTGTAGATAAATCGTCTATAACGCTTACCTTGTAGTCCTTTTCAAGAAATTTCTCGGAAAGATATGATCCTATAAATCCCGCTCCGCCGGTTATTAATATGCGCATAAGCTTCCTCGCTTGTTAAATATTTCTAAGAAGATTTAAGTAACGGGGTAGAATTGCATTTTTAGAATTTGTTTTTACAACCGCTTGTCTTACTCGTTCCCCGTATTCTACGCAAACCTCCTGCTTATTGTAGAAATAAAGTATTTCTTTGGCAATCAAATTTGGGTCTTCTTTGGGTACTATGGGGCCTAAGTTCTCTTTTTTAATGTTGTTTCTAAAGTGAGAATCTTCTTCAAGACAGGCTATAAAAGGCCTTCCGGCAGCCATTATACCGTAAATTTTGCTAGGTACTATCAAACCCATAAGACCCCTTTTAAGAGATAGAAAGTGAATATCGGCTGAACTAAGTGAATATTTGAGGTCTTCTTTTTTCTGATAAGGCAGAAAAAGGATATTTTTAAGAGATTTTGACTCCGCCATGGCTTTGAGTTCTTCTTTTTTTGCTCCGTCGCCTATAATCACAAACATAATGTCACTGTACTGTTTTAAAATTTCGGCTGTTTCTACGAGCAAATCCAGATTTTGTGAAAGTCCTATATTACCCGAATGCATAACGACAAATTTATCTTTCATTGAATTTTCGATGCTAAATTTATTGTTTTTGCTTTGAGGAACTATCATTTCAGTGTCTATCCAGTTTTCAATGACCTCGATTTTGCTCAGAGGTAGTCCCTTTTTACCTAATATTTCTTTCATGTCTTTGCTTATAGCTATTAGTTTTGAGCATGCATTTTGCGAGATATTGTTGATAAATTTGAATATTGTAAGAAGAAGTTTTGAATCGGCCTGCCCGAGAGAAATTGCGATTTCGGGATAAATATCCTGGCATATCTGTATAAGTTTTCCGCCTTTCAAAATTTTTGTTAAATAGCCTATGAAATTTACAGTGGGAGGATCACTCATGACAATAATGAGATCATGCTTTTTTATAAAAAGAGCTTTGATTGTAGCGAAAAACATGAAGGTCAGGTAATTGATTAATCTGCCAAAGATGTTTTTTCTTCTAAATTTTGTGTTAAAAGCTC
>CAYYBZ010000425.1:0-1873 GCA_964470285.1 uncultured Oligoflexia bacterium | reverse complement strand
CGTACTGATTGTCCAGATTTCCGCTGATGATAAATTTATTTATCATAGTGATTAATTAAACAGGTATCTAAAGCGAATAAACTTGCAGGAGAAGAAAAAGCGCTCATTGGTAATGGTAAGAATGTTAAAAAGCATTTGATTGCCCAATGCGATTTTATCGTTGAGGAAAATGTCAAACCCAAAACCGAGATTAAAGAAGACTCCGAAGTCGGTGCTTGAAATGCCCGCAATAGGCCTTAAGTGAGCCATTGCAAAGCCTGTTCCCAGTAAGAAATTAGGTTTAACTCTTCTTAAGAAATCTTCTGAATCTATATCCACTATAAATTCTAAATCACCCCCCGCGGTTAACAGAATATCGTCGTCTGAAATGGCAAACTGAAGCGCGCCTCCCAATGATATCTCATTTATTAGAAAATAGTTGAGATTCTGAGCTATCAGGAATGCATCAGGATCAAGCGTAAAACCTATAGCCGATGCATAAGATTTGTAGTCTTTTCTGTCAAAACCTGAATAGTAGAATGTATCAGTGGCGTTAGATTTGCTAAAAGTGCAAAATGCGAGTATTAATATTACAAGAGAAAACGCATGTTTTTTTAATTTCATATAAGCCCGCAATTAAGTGCTTAATCTATAAACTATTATTATCGAAAGATACTGGAATTCCTCAATATTGTAAAGTAAGTGCAGATTTAATTTTATTTCTTCAGATTTAAAAGCAATGGTATATATACTTTAAGGTACTAATGGGCACTTCAGAGCGTAATATACCGGTCTTTACTCTTATAATATTTTGTATCGGTGTTCTGGTTTGTTTGACCGGTTGCACCAAGAAAGATTCAGGAGGCAATAGTATGCCTGAGCAAAAATACAAAGCTATGCGTGATAAAATGGTCACTGAGCAAATTGAAGCCAGAGGCGTATTACAGGAGGAAGTTCTTAAGGCAATGAGAAAAGTGCCGCGGCATGAATTTGTTGCCACCAGACTGCATAAGCAGGCCTATTCTGATTACCCCCTTCCGATAGGCGAGGGACAGACTATTTCCCAACCGTATATTGTAGCTTTAATGACAGAGCTTTTGAAATTAAAGGGTGGAGAAAAGATACTTGAAATAGGAACAGGTTCGGGATATCAGGCGGCTGTATTAGCCGAGATTGCAGATAAAGTCTACACCATTGAAATAGTAGATTCCCTGGCTAAAGAGGCCGGAAATGTTTTAAAAAGACTGGGTTACGAAAATGTGAATGTTAAGTCTGGAGACGGTTATCAGGGATGGAAAGAACACGCCCCTTATGACGGCATCATAATAACTGCGGCACCTCCAAAGATACCGAAACCTTTAACGGATCAGCTTAAAGTCGGCGGGAAAATGGTTTTACCGTTGGGGGTTGCAAGCCAGGATCTGATAGTGATAGAGAAAACTCAAAAAGGGCTTGAAAAGAGAAGTATAATACCGGTCAGATTTGTTCCAATGACCGGTGAAGTATTAAAAGAGAATTGATCATTTTACTTCAATAAATGAGTTTTCCTGAATTTTAGCCGTGATACCGAGTGTAAAATCATCCCGGGAAAACACTATATATTTGCTTAAGCTATGGTCCGCATCAATCTTGCGCATTTTAAGCGATTCATTGAAAGAGTAGGTTTTTATAAGCTTTGTACGGTCTTGAAAATTATAGCTGTTATAAATCGGAATCGGTTTTGTCGTTTTTACCTCTATAAAATCGTCTGTCAGTCTGTTGAGTAATTCTATAACCTCAGATGATGCAGGAATTGGCGAGTGTTTATTGTCGTGATAAAGCTTTGAAAGGAACTCATAAAATCTGGGGAAATCGGTTAAGTAAAACTCCGAGCGCTGTTTTTTTTCAAATTTAC
>CAYYBZ010000424.1:0-1899 GCA_964470285.1 uncultured Oligoflexia bacterium | reverse complement strand
GTTGCACCAGGCGATTGAAGCAAAGGACCCTTACACGAGAGGTCATTGCAAGAGAGTAGGTAAGCTTGCCAAAGCAATAGCCCAACATTTAAATTACAATCATAAACAGATGAAGAATCTTGAACTGGGAGCCTTTCTGCACGATATAGGAAAGATCGGTATCAAAGGGGCAATTTTAAATAAAAACGGTAAATTGACCGATGAGGAAATGGAACATGTAAAGACACACACCGTTATAGGTGAGAACATTATAAAAACTGTAGAATGGTGCAAAAAATTCATGCCGATGATCAGAAGTCATCATGAAATGTATTCCGGAGAGGGCTATCCCGACGGTCTGCGAAGAGATAATATCCCGCTGGATGCAAGAATACTCGGGATTGCAGATGCCTTTGATGCAATGACTTCTCAAAGACCCTACAGAAAAGCACTCCCTTTAAAAGAAGCACTAAGGAGAATAAAGGCCGGAACAGGCAGCCAGTTCGATCCTAATCTAGTAGAGATTTTTCTAAAAAACAAGATTTACCGCAAGGATCTTTCCTCTATAACGGGGATATCCTTTAGAACGGAAAAAAGTAAAAAGATGCATTGAGGTTTGTAAAGCTGCTCTTCCCGCCTGTGGGTAATATAACAGGCTTCTTTGTTTTTATAAAACAAATGTAGTATGTTACTGAACAATGAGAACCTTTACCGGTGGTCATCTCTATAATGATCTAAGCTCGTTTTTGAAAAATAAATTCGGGGATAAAGTTTATAAAGTTTCCCTTAAGGGTCCTTTCGGATGCCCGAATCTTGACGGAAAAATCTCCAATGACGGCTGCATTTTTTGCAATAATGAAAGTATAACACCTGCTGAATACGAGCAGGGTGATGATCTTAAAGTACAGCTAAGAAATGGTATGGACTATATCAGAGAAAGGCATAATGCCAATCTTTTCATTGCATACCTCCAGCAATATTCCAATACATATGCCCATCTTAAAGATTTACGCGAAATATATGAACCCTTGCTTATTCCTCCTGAAGTTGTGGGAATGGCCGTCGCAACAAGACCTGATTGCGTTGATGAAGAAATTATCAATTATATGGCGCATCTAAAACAGAAAAAATATTTCTGGTTAGAACTCGGCCTTCAATCCTGCCACGATACAACACTCTCCTTAATAAACAGAGGGCATAAATACGATGACTTTGTTTATGCTCTAAAGCTTGCCCAGTCACGTGATATCCCTGTTTGTGTTCACGTTATTTTCGGGCTTCCCGGGGAGAACAGGGATATGATGCTCGAAACCGTTAAAAGGCTCTCAAGTATGAAAATTTTCGGTATAAAGATTCATTCTCTGCATGTTGTTAAAAATACACGGCTGTATGATCAATATAAGAACGGCAATATTGAATTTATGGATATGGATGAGTATGCGGAATTGGTAGCTGATTCACTGGAATATCTTGATCCTGATATTGTAATTCATAGATTAACCGGAGAAGGTCCGAAAGATCTGACCGTTGCACCGGACTGGATATTCAATAAGCTTAAAGTGATAAACATGATAAAGGAGAAACTGAAAAACAGGGGTTCTTTTCAGGGTTTCAGGCTTTAATTAGATGTTCTGTTTTTCATTTTCAAACTTTTTTTTTACTGCTAAAATCAAATAGATTTCATTTTATAGTTATCAAAGGAATTAATATGGATCTGTCTGACAGAGGTAATGAAATAATATTTTTCATGGATAGATCCAGGAAAGTTACGAGAATACCCTCCAGCGTGTATGCCCAAATAGAAGTCCCGGATGAGAACCGCATAGAACAGCTGGCTTCGTCAAGAACCATAATCGGCAGAGGACAGACCGCAGACCTTTTTATTAATGATAAAAAAATTTCCGAAGAACACGCGGCAAT
>CAYYBZ010000423.1:1635-1906 GCA_964470285.1 uncultured Oligoflexia bacterium | reverse complement strand
GAGCACTGACGGTAACTGCCCTCATTGCGCGGGAGAAGGGGAAAAGGCAAAAAAGAGTGAAAAAGGATTTAGCGATTTTCTGAACTATGCTTTCATAAAATCAATAGGCGATATTTGGAAATGGCTTTTAATAGGAACATTGATTGGGGGAGTAATATCACACCTTGTCCCTGTAGAGTTTATAGACAAATATGTCTCTTCCCAGTTTTTAACTATGATTATTATGTTGGTAGTCGGGATACCCATGTATGTCTGCTCCACGGGTTCTATA
>CAYYBZ010000423.1:0-1625 GCA_964470285.1 uncultured Oligoflexia bacterium | reverse complement strand
ATACCTATAGCCGCTGCATTGTTGATGAAGGGTATAGCCCGGGTGCTGCACTGGTTTTTCTTCTTGCGGGTCCTGCGACCAATGCCGTTACTATTACGGTTGTTTCCAAGGAACTGGGTAAAAAGGCTACGTTTGTTTACGTTTTTGTGATTGCAATTATGAGCCTGGCGATGGGAGCATTCCTTGACTATATGCCCGGTAATTTAATCGGTTTGAAAGCCATGAATCCCAACGAACATGGGGGTTTTCTTCCGAATTGGCTGCACCTAATATCTTCAGTAGTCATACTTTTGATGATTATTGTTGCAATCGGGAAAGATCTGATTAAAAGAAGTAACAATGAGAGCAAAAAGCGGATTTAAAAAAACTACTCTTGACAGGGAAGTTCTTGAAAGCCTTTACAATCAATACAACAAAAGAGAATTTGTTCACCCCGATCCCTTGGAGTTTCTTTACGATTATCCCGACGTAAAAGACCGTGAAATTGTAGGCTTAATAGCATCTTCGCTGGCCTACGGTCAGGTGCTTCAGATTCTTAAGAGCGTAAAAACAGTCCTTTCAAAATTTTCCGATTCCCCTTTTATTATCTTACGAAGATCTTCTGAAAAAAAACTTAAAAAGTTATTTTGTGATTTCAAACATCGCTTTACAACCGGTGATGAAATGAGCTGGTTTTTATCAAATATCTCAAAAATCATAAGAGAATACGGATCTCTTTTTAACTGTTTTAAGAAAGGTTGCAGCTTTGATGAGGATAATTATTCAGGGGCGCTGTCAAAGTTTGCATATAAAATATCAGGCGGATGTTCAAAAAATATGAGTCTTTTGGCCTCTCCTGCGGACGGAAGCGCGTGCAAAAGGTTAAATCTTTTTTTAAGATGGATGATCAGAAAGGATGAAGTTGATCCCGGGGGATGGGATGGATTAAATCCTTCAGGATTAATCGTTCCGTTAGATGTTCACATGTTTAGAATCAGCGGCCTTGTCGGATTTACAAAGAGGAAACAGCCTGATATAAAAACGGCCATAGAAATAACAGATTTCTTTAAAAATATTAATCCTCAGGATCCGGTTAAATATGATTTCAGTATTACAAGGCTTGGGATAAGGCCCGAACAGACATACGATCCGATATTAAGAATAATTTCTAAATAATAAAATTTTATAAGTTATGAAAATAGCAATTTCAGGATCAAACGGCTTTATAGGAAGGTGCATTTATGATTATTTTCTTAAAAACGGTCATTTGCCGCAAAGAATAGTCCGTCCCGCTTACAAACCGAAGAAAAATGAAAAGATAATTTTTTGGGATTATAAAAATAACTCAATAGAACAGGATAAACTTGAAGGTTGCGATGTGATTATTCACCTTGCCGGAGAAAATGTAGCGAAGAAAAGATGGTCAAACATACAAAAAGATTTAATCTGTCAAAGCAGAGCGCAAGGGACTTTGCTGTTAAGTAAAGCTTTATCATCATTGAAAAATCCGCCTAAAGTGTTTCTTTGTGCTTCAGCTGTCGGTTATTACGGTAATAGAAATTCCGATGAAAAAATAACCGAGACCAGTTCTCCGGGAAGCGGTTTTCTTTCTAAAGTTGCTAGGGCCTGGGAATATGCTTCTAATA
>CAYYBZ010000422.1:0-1921 GCA_964470285.1 uncultured Oligoflexia bacterium | reverse complement strand
ATCGACCAGTTTTGCAAGCTCCGGGTCTGGTTTATGAACTTTTTGCTTAACATCTGTTTTCCCTGCACAATTAAGAAGTAAAAGCAATAAAACAGGGACTAAAATATTACTTAAATAACTATTTTTAAACATTTCTTTCTCCAATCTTAACATTTTTCTTTTTAGATCTTCTTTTCCTTCTATCTTTCTGTTTTCGCTTTTTATCCATACTTTTGAGTTTTGTTGATTTTGAAGGATTTTTCTTCATTTCAATTTTATCGACAAGCTCCCTTAATGCAATAAAACGGTTTTTATTTCTCTGTCTTTCTCTTTGACAGCTTACTTCAAGACCTGTAGGAATATGCAAAAGGTGTATCTTATTGGAGGTTTTATTTACCTTTTGTCCTCCCCGGCCACCGCCCTTTGTAATGTTTTCCTGGATATCATTAAGATTTATTTTCAGCTCCCTTATTTTTTCAACGAGCTTATTTACTTTTTTCTGCGAAATATTAAATTTTTCCTTCAAATTCATCTAACTTTTATACCCGAATCTTCATCAGTTTCACAACCATAATCTATTAGCTTGATTATGATTTTGATTGAGATTACGATTATGATTAAACTGTTCATACAAAAGGATTAAAGAAATCGAAATTTTAAAGGTTACCATATTGGGAATAATTCAGGGAATAACCGAATTCTTACCTGTAAGCTCGTCCGGCCATCTTGTCATCTTTCAAAAGCTGTTTAAATTCGATCCTCCAAGTATTTTCTTCGAAGTCCTGGTTCATTTCGGAACACTGCTTGCCATAGCAATAGTTTTTCACAAAGAACTGGGGGAGATGTTCTCAAGCCTGATTAGATGGATCCAAAGTGGATTTAAAAAACCTGTTTCCGCTTCAGACGAAAGCAGAAACCTTAAAATGATACAGATGATACTGGTCGCAACTGTAATAACATGCATTCTGGGTTTTACTTTCAAAGATTATGTTGAAAAATCGTTTACTTCTGTAAAACTGACCGGATTTATGCTTTTAATAACCGGATTAATTCTTTTATCTTCCAGATTCATTCAGGATAAATCCTTTAAAGATCTTGGGAAAATGTCCTTTTCCAACTCCGTAATTATTGGAATTGCCCAAACACTCGCGCTGCTACCCGGAATTTCCAGAGCCGGAACAACGATATCTACCGGCATGTTTTTAAAACTTGAAAGAGATTTAGCGGCCAGATTCTCTTTTTTTATAGCAATTCCTGCCGTTTTGGGCGCTGTAGCCCTTAAAAGTCTGGACTTAACGCCTCAGGATTTCAAAATGCTTCCGTCTCTTCTGCCCGGATTTATCGCATCGATAGTTACGGGAGTTTTAGCAATCAAAATTCTTTTAAGACATATATCCGGCGGGAAATTCTGGTTGTATTCTTTTTGGTGTTTTACCGCGGGGCTGCTGACTATAATACTGCTTTAAAAAATATCCCTGTCTAGAATTGTTGCGTTCCTTGAGGGCCCTATGGAAACCAGGTCGACCGGAACATCGGTTTTTTCTTCTACCATTTCTATATATTTTCTCGCATTTTTTGGTAAATCGTTTTTCTTTTTTATCTTTTCAGGAGTAAATATTTCCCAGCCGTCGTGTTCCTCGTATACGGGCTTCCATTTTTCAAATTCGCTTGTCATAAAATCGGCATCTTTAATGGTTTTACCCTGATAACTGTAGGAATCACATACACTTATTTTGGGTATACCTGACAGAACATCGACCTTGTTCATACACAAACTTTGAATTCCGGACGATCTTATAGCCTGTCTTAAAAGAACCAGATCCAGCCAACCGCACTTTCTCGGTCTTCCTGTGGTAGCCCCGAATTCTGATCCTTTCTGTTGAATTTCATGCATTGTCCCCGGCGGCATTTCCGTAGGCAAAGGGCCTCCGCCCACTCTTGT
>CAYYBZ010000421.1:0-1931 GCA_964470285.1 uncultured Oligoflexia bacterium | reverse complement strand
TCATCGGATACGCTTTAACTTTTTCAAGCAGTTTTTTAATCCCGAATTTCTTGTTAACCGGCATTAAAAAGCTTCTAATCTTATCGTTTGATGCATTTAGTGATACCGCAAGCATTACCTCTTCATCCTTAACCAGCCTGTTAATACCGGTTACGATTCCTGCTGTAGATAATGTGATTTTTCTGCCTGAAAAGCACAATCCTTCCTTTTCCTTAAGGATTTTAATCGCATCCAGAACGTTTTTATAATTTAAAAGGGGCTCTCCCATTCCCATAAGGACTATATTTGAAATTTTCCTGTCTTCCTTATATTTTCTTTTTACGAAAGCTACCTGTTCAACTATTTCCCACGGTTGCAAATTCCTTTTAAAACCCATCTTGCCGGTGAAACAAAATTTACAGTTAAGTGAACAACCCACCTGACTGGATATACACAGCGTCCATTTACCGTTCATAGGAATTAAAACCGATTCAATGCTAAGTCTGTCAGGCAGATAAAACTGGAACTTAACCGTTGCGTCTTTAGATACAAATTCTTTTGAATTGAGGGACAGATTCGTGAAATGACTTCGGAGTTTTTTTTGTGCCGACCTTCCTATGTCGGTCATCTGCTCAACGTTCATTACTCCTTTTTCATAAATCCACTTATAAAGCTGCCCCGCCCTGTACTCAGGCTCATCTATAGCAAGCATCTCTTTCTTAAGAGAGCTCACGGTAAAGTTTTTTATCTCTTTTTTAGACATCGCTACCTTTTAACATTAGATACTGGAGTTAACAATCCCCGAAAACCAAAAAATAGCAACTCTTTGTGAAGCACTAGGGTCGCAAGATTAGGCCCGCAGCGGAACATGGAGTTGCTATTTTTTGGTTTTCGGGGATTTTACTCGGCGATATCTAATTTGGGAAAAAAGAACGCCGTTTCTACCGCAGCAGTTTCCGGAGCGTCAGAACCGTGAACTGCGTTTCTTTCTATGCTTTCAGCAAAATCCTTCCTTATCGTACCTGCATCGGCTTTAGCCGGATCTGTTGCCCCCATTATCTTCCTTGTTTTCTCAATGGCATTTTTGCCCTCTAAAATAAGAGGCACGCATGGACCCGACGACATAAAGTCGGTTAACGAATCATAAAATGGCTTTTCTCTGTGAACTTCGTAAAATCTTTTTGCATCGTCTTTCGAAAGGCTGACCATTTTCATGGCAACTATTTTAAGGCCCTTTGATTCAAATCTTTTAAGTATTTCACCTATTAAATTCTTATTAACCGCATCGGGTTTGATTATAGATAAAGTTCTTTCCATTTTTACTCCTTACTCGCAAATTCAAAACCTCTGGCAAGCGCCTTTTTGTTAAGGGCTTCCGTTCCTTTTGGAACTCTTGCCAGAACCGCTTTTTCTATTGCTTCTCTTGATACAATTTTTGTAACCTCTACTAAAGAACCCAGAGCAATAATGTTTATTACGAAGTTTCTTCCGATATCTTCTCTTGCCGACCTTGAAAAAGGGTATTTGTAAACATTGTATTTCCCTTCGGGTATGTACTTAACCGTATCCGAATCGACTATTAAAGTTCCACCGTCTTTCAAATCCTTAATGTAGTTCCTGCAGGCCTCCTGTGTAAGGCAAAGCAGTGTATCAATGCTCATTGTTTTCGGATAATCTATATAATTATCTGAAATAACAACTTCGGATTTTGAAGAACCGCCTCTTGCCTCGGGACCGTATGACTGGGTCTGTATTGCGTTTTTATTTTCATATAGACATGCGGCTTCGGCTAAAATCACACCCGCAAGTATTATTCCCTGTCCGCCCGATCCGGAAATTCTGACTTCATATCTGTCGCTCATAATTATCCTCTGAACAAATTTATTTTATAGATGCGGCCTTTTGAGCCGTTTCTACCAATCTATGATATCTGTGTGTATATTCTTCACGCT
>CAYYBZ010000420.1:0-1935 GCA_964470285.1 uncultured Oligoflexia bacterium | reverse complement strand
AAAAGAGAAAAAGCGATTAACTGTTTTAATAAAACCCTGGACTTAAATCCCAGTAATCAAAGAGCAAATATGGAGTTGCGACTCTTTAACATTAGAAAAGAGAAAAACCCGCTTTTCTCATTTTTCGCAAAAAAACCGAAAAAGGCGGCCGCAAAAAAGAAAGGCGACAAGGAAGAAGTTGAGGAAGAAAATTAAATGGATACCTCATATGACCCCAAGAGAAGAACTTTTAAAAATTCAGAAGACTATTACGGAAAATCTTAAAGACGATATTCAGTCTTATCAGTCAAAACCCAATCTCAAGTTTAAAAGATATACCGGCCATTACAAAAAAGAATTTAAGTCATATCAGGGCTTAACCGATAAAAATACACTTTTAGATAAAATCAATAAATCCGATATCGTATACCTTGGAGATTATCATACTCTCGATCAAAGCCAGAAAACCGTAATAAAAATCCTTCGTGAAATAATATTCAAAAGAAAGAATATTACAATAGGGATTGAACTTGTATACCACGACCATCAAAAACATATTGATGATTTCATGAAGGGAACTATAAGCGAAAAACAATTTCTAAACAAAATAGACTACTATATCAACTGGGGATTTTACTGGAAAAATTACCGTCCTATCTTTGATTTTGCTAAAAAGAACTCTATCAGAATAATAGCACTTAACTGCAGAGCCGATGAGAAAAGCTTCATTTTAGAAAAGAGGGATACATTTGCCGCCGATCTTATTGCCGCGGAAACTTTAAAACATCCAAAAAATCTTCTTTTCGTACTTTACGGCGACCTGCATATTGCTTCCAAGCATATTCCGAAAAAGGTCTCTGATATCATAAAAAGTAGCAAGGTATCAAGAAATCAGCTTATGGTTTATCAGAATTCCGAACATCTTTACTGGAAACTTGCCGAACAGGGAAAAGAAAATGCAGATGTAGTTAGAATATCCTCTAATAAATTCTGTATTATGAATACTCCTCCCTGGATCAGACTTCAGACATACCTGAATTGGCTGGAAAAATCCGGAGAAATTCTTTTAACACAGACAGGCACCTGGCTGGATGACAGTGAAACCTCAGATTATTATCACCAGATTATCAACCTTATAAGCGCCATATCCGGCTTTTTTCAGTTCAGCAATAAAGGTTTTGACCAGTTTCATTTATATACAACCGCAGAAGTTGAATTTGTGGATTTCATGAACCAGTACATGAAGAACTCGGGGAATTTAAGCTTAAAAGACATTGAACTGATTCGAACTGCCATCATTTACGACGGCATATGTCTCTGTCCTGAAAAAAATGTCTTATATATTTCAAATCCTACAGTTAACAAAGTCTCGGAAAAAGTAGCACAGATGATCTCCTTTAAAATGACAAAATATTTTCCGAGACTGAAAAGGGAAGGCGACAGAGATTATTTCTATTCAAGAGTTTTAACTGAGACAATAGGATTCATAGGCTCAAAGGTTATTAATTTTAAAAGAAAATGCGACAGGCTCCCGGACTATAAAAAAATGATAAATTTAACAAAGAAAAAGAGATTAAAAGGCCGCTTGCGAGATGAAAGAGAAATTGCCAAACTTATAGTTAATCACTGTGAATTCGAAAAAACCTTATTAAAAAGAAAGCATCTTACTAGAATCAGATTCACAAACAAATTTTACACACAGGAGCCCAGAATTTTCATGGGCTTTTCAAAAGCGCTGGGTTTTATGCTCGGCAACAGGCTTTTCAACGCGATGATGACAGGGAAAATATACAAGAAATATTTAAGAAATCTTTTTCTTTTTTTTCCCAAGAAAGACGGTGATTCCTTCATTAAATATGTGGAACTATTAAAAGGCGTTAAAGATATTAAGGAAAAATACAAGAGTAAAACCGAAAGATTCTAAATCACTAGTAAAGTCCTTTCCAGACTTCCCTT
>CAYYBZ010000419.1:0-1941 GCA_964470285.1 uncultured Oligoflexia bacterium | reverse complement strand
CCTTATCTTTTAAAAAGGATGCATAAATAAATGTTGATACGTCAAAATTTCCAAGCCGTTCCGAAAGAACGGCCTTATTGAATCTCGCTGCTTTGATATTGTTGTCATGCCTGAATGCCTGATCAAAAAGGAACATGCTCCTTCTTAATTCTTCTTTGCCGGCATCGGGTTTAGATGCAAGCTCAACGGCCTCCTTAAAAAACGTTCCGGCAAGGCCCGTGCTGTTTTCAACCGACTCAATAAGCGTTATCGAATAAATATCATCGGCAAATCGATACTTAAAATCCAGGGTAAGATTTTCCTTGATGTTTTCAGATTTAATCAATTCTGCAAAGTTTGAAAGAGACTTACGGGTCCAGTCGCTAAATGTCTTCGATTTTCTGGACTCCTGAATGTTTTTCATATAGAGAGCCTTGGCTTTACGTTCAAGGGGCTCGGCTATTTTTTTAAGCTCGGCTTTGGTTTGCTCCTTTTCGCGGTCTGATTTATCTAAAGGAAGCTTTGCTTTAATTACCGTTTTAAAGAAGTTTTCATAAGATGAACCGAGTTCATGCATTGCGCGGGTTGCTAAATCAATTCCGGCGTTTTTGATGACAGGAGTGTAGGCCTTTTCAATTTTTTCCAATAGCCGGGCCTTCCTTTCAAAAGAATTAAGAAATGACTTCATGGGAAATTTAAGTTCAATATTTAGAAATTTGTTTATGTCTCTTATTTGCATATCCATAGTTAACCGGTAATTCAGGTCAAGAACTTCCGGGGAAGGTTTTTTGACTTTCTTTAAAAGTATTTCAGCCCTTTTAAAAAAATTTTTAAAATTGGCTTTTTGTTTCCTTTTGAATGAAATATCGGCAAGAAGGAAATTGTACATGGCGGTTTTTTCATTATCCTTATTCAATGCTTCCGATGCTTTTGGGGAAAGATTTAATAATTTATCCAAGTTCTTTGCTTTTGAGTAATTCAGGGCTGCCTTTAAAAAAGATTCTGCTTTAAGTTGTTTGTCGGAAGTCAGTTTTGAGAAGTTTTCGTAGGTTTCGCCGGCCTTTATAAACTGGCCGGTTCCTTCATAGATTGCAGCAAGCCTTAAAAGTGCGTTTTGGTGTTCTGTTGTGCCGCTGTAATTTTTTATGATCTCAAGGTAGTAAAATGCGGCCCGTTCATAATCAATTTCATTTTCTTTTCTTTGGCCCAGTTCAAGCAGTATTACCGGGGCGATTTTGTTATCCCTGTTTTGCGAAAGAAGTTCAGATAAGCCCTTATCGGCATCGAAATGTTTCTTGGAATTTTTATAATTTTCAAAAGAGCTTATAGCGGCGGCGGAAGCAATTGAACTATTGGCGTAATTTTTGCTTACACTGTTTAGGTATTCACCGGCTTCATAATATTTACCTTCTTCTTCCAGCAATTTCCCCTTCTTGAAGTGGGCTGCTGCGACAATTTCATAAACCTCTTTTGAAAGTAAGTCATTCTTTTGAAATGGATTATTAAGGTATTTGTTGCCTTTTTCAATTGTTCCGTCCCAGTCGGCCTTGGAAATTCTGATATTAAGAGATTTTCTAAATGCGTCTAAAGAATATGAATTGTATGGATAATTATCTATTAAAATCGAGTAGCGTCTGTCCGCTTCATCGTTATTTCTGAAGTAATCCAGAATTTCGGCACTTCTGAATATTACCTTTGGGGTTCTTTTATCATCATTTGCTTTCTCAATGAACAAATCGCAAGCTTCGATTAATTTAAAGGGCAGCTCCGGAATCTTTGCGATAGGCTCACCGTCTGCCGGCAGATTATAGCTTTGAAGTTCGCCTTTTTCAGAAAGCATTTTTTCGTACACTACTATTTCAGAAAAAAGGGCCTCGACAAAATATCTGTTAAAAAAGTTATTTTTTAAGACACTGTCATATCCCCTAAGTGCGTCTTTGAGTTTATTAAGATGAAGAAAAG
>CAYYBZ010000418.1:0-1944 GCA_964470285.1 uncultured Oligoflexia bacterium | reverse complement strand
TAATAGGTCCATTGTATTGAAAAAGAAGTTTTTGGAACAAAGATGAAATATAAAAAGCCTGAAATTCATAACCTGTTCTGTGCTCAGCAAGGTAAATCCGATGAACCTGGTTGCTCTCTGGGCAGAGGAGTTGTCACTCCTGATCCTGACTGCCAGTCGGGAAATTGCAATGAATACGGTTGTTCGCCCGGAACTCTTCCGGGTATTGCGCCTGTTGGGGGTTGCGCCAGCGGTATTACTCCGTCTGAACTTTACTGTTGTTCAGGTAGTTCTCAGGGCGGCTGTAGCACTGCGCCTCTATAATTTATGCAATTTTAAAGCTTTGGCATATTTTTGCAAATCCGTCAAGCTTCTTATCAAATGTCCAGGAGTATGCCCTGCAAAGACCGTCGCAATAATACTTTAAATTACAGTTGAAACATTCTTTAATTGATTCTACTGAGCGGTTTTGCGGTTTTCTAAATATTTCCAGTTTGGAGGAATTCCATATTTTTTTTATGGAATTTTTTCTTATTGAGCCCAATGTAAAATCCCAGAGGGCCGCGCATGGTATGATCATGCCGTCCGGTCTTACGGCCAGATGGTCGGTGCCTGCGCTGCAGTATCTTATTCTGGGGTAATCGCGCGGTTTTTCTTTTTCCTGAGATTCCCTTTTTTTAAAGATGCTCATTTTTTTGTAAATCTCTATAAAGTCGCCGCAGGCAAAATTTGAGAAATCACCGATGAGCTTTTGTGCTTCGCTTATAGCCGTCTGAGCGTCGCTTTCATCTATAGCAGGATATAATGAAATGTTCCTATCCCCGGGAGAGGGTCTTAGAGGCGTAAATTCCGCGGACGAGAGGCCGATTTCCCGGGCAAGATGCCCGATTTCATTTAGTTCGGAAAGATTAATTTTGGAAACCGTAGTTCTTGAATAAACAACAAACCCTTCATCTTTTAATACTTTTATCCCATTTAGAGTTGCCTTAAAAGAACCTTTGCCCCTTATGATATCGTTTGTTTTTTCATTTGCTCCGTCAATGCTGGTTCTGATTTTTAATCCTTTAGGACTGCCGAGCAATTTGACATTGTCCCTGTTTATAAGGGTGCAGTTAGTGCAAAGCCTGATCTCAAAAGGATGATGTCTTATCAATCCCAATATTTTGAAAAAATCTTTTCTTACAAGAGGTTCACCCCCGGAAATAAAAACTGAAAAAACCTTAAGCACTTTTAACTCTTCAATTATCGATTCAATTTCAGTCAATGAAAGCTCTTTCTTTTCAAGATTAAGAGAAGTACAGCAATGAGGACATGACAGATTACATCTGGCAGTAAGCAAAAGACCGAAGGATAAAGGGGCCTTAAATAAAATTTTTTTATTATTGCCGGGCATATGCAGTTAAACATTTAACAGTATTTTAAGCCTGTTAGTCAATTATAATTAGGTTGACGCTACCGTATCTAATCCTATAATTGAGCCTTTAATATAGTTATAAAAAGTGTTTGATGGATAAAGTAATAGAAATAAAGGATTTAAGCTTTTCATACAGAGCCGTTAAAATCCTTGAAAACATAAATCTACAGATAAACAGCTGCGATTTTCTGGGTATTATAGGACCTAACGGAGGCGGAAAGACTACTCTTTTAAGAATTATCCTGGGACTTTTAAGGCCCGACTCGGGAGCGGTTTCAATATTCGGTAAATCTATCAGTAAGGAAACGGTTAAAAGAATAGGGTATGTGCCTCAGACAACACACTTTGAACCGCATTTTCCTATAACAGTGTACGATATTGTTCTTTCGGGAAGAATAGGCAAAAAAAGTCTTTTTTCCAGATATGACGGCTCCGATAAGCAAAAAGCAGCGGATTTCCTTAAGGATTTGGAAGTGGAAAAATATAAAGACAGCTGTTTATGTGAGCTTTCAGGAGGAGAAATTCAAAGGGTTCTTATCGCAAGGGCCTTG
>CAYYBZ010000417.1:0-1973 GCA_964470285.1 uncultured Oligoflexia bacterium | reverse complement strand
ATATAAAGATAATGAGATTACTGTTTATGCCAATTCCCTTGAAGACGTTCCAAAGGATAGGATGCGTTTTCATAAAGTTCCAATAATAGCTAAACCTGGGATAATGAAATTCCTCTCATTCTTTATTTTTAATAACATTAAAGTTTTTTTTAAAAGAAAAAATTTTGATATCATTCATTCCTCAGGCCCAGACTCCTTATTCTCAAATATCACTACCTATCAATTTGCTCAAAACCAAAGGCTCAAACTTCAAAAAGAGGGAAGGATATCTTTTAAAACTCACAATATGAGATCATTTTTAAGATGGCTGCATTACCAACTATATGCTCGAATAGTCACATATATCGAACTTCGGACTTCAAAAAGAAAGAATATACTAAGCTCTATTGCTGTTTCTGATCATATCAAGGAAATTCTAATCAAAGATTATAGAGTTCCTGAAGGAAAAACTGTAACTATTTACAACGGCATTGACCCCGATCAATTTGACCCGGCCAGAGCTTCAGATTTCCGTGACGAAATAAGAAAACGTCATTCAATAGCATCCGATGATAAAGTATTTCTATTTGTTGGAGGAGACTGGGAAAGAAAAGGACTTAGCTATGCTTTAGAAGCCTTTTCGCAACTTGAATGTTTAAAAATTAAATTTTTAGTTATTGGTCAGGGTGATTCGAATGCATATATGAAATTATGCTCCAATAAGAACATATCTGATAGAGTAATCTTTGCCGGTACATCAAAAAACGTTCATGAATATTTTCTAGCTAGCGATTTCTTTATATTTCCTACACTTTATGAACCTTTTGGGATAGCTCCCCTTGAAGCAATGTCTTGCGGCCTTCCTACAATTGTTTCAAAACTTGCCGGTGTTTCGGAGTTAATTAAAAACAACTGTAATGCCATCTTATTGAATGACCCACAAAACATTGAAGAGCTAAGAATAGCCATGGAAAAATTACTTGCTGATTCGAAATTTAGAGAAAATCTTTCAAGAAACGGCAGAACAAAAGCTCTTTTACATACTTGGGATTCCATGGTCGCAAAAACTTTTGATGAATATAAGAAGGTTTTAAACTCTGGTGACACAACAAACTAATAAATGAACACTTACAGAAAAGAAGTATGTATCGCATGTCCAGGACTTGGTATGCAAAACCGAGGTTTTGAAGCTTTTTTTACTGATTTAAAAAATAAAATTGGTGACATATACAATATAACCGTCTTAAAGGGCGGTGGGGAAAAATCTTCCGATGAAATAAAATTTTTACATATAAATCGTGATTCAAAAATACTGGGTGGCAAAGAAAGTTCAATAAAATGGGGAAGACGCTACAAGATTGAACAGTACAGTTTCTTTGCCTCAATCTTTTTTCATCTATTAACAAACCATTATGATATTGTTCATCTTCAGGATCCTGATTTAGCCTGCTGCGTAGACTGGTTCAAAAAAACCGGCAGGAACTATAAAACTATTTTCACAAATTCTTTCCCGGCCAATACCAGCATTTACGTAAACAGATTTGATTTAGTGCATCAGGTATCTAACACCTATTATGAGGAAGGTCTTAGAGCAGGGTTAGATAAAAAAAGATGTATCTTGATTCCTTATGCTATCGATACATCAATTTTTACCTCTGTAACGGATGAGGAAAAGAAACTATTAAGAAAAAAGAGGAGAATACCTGAAAGTTCTCAGGTAATTATAAGTGTAGGAGCAATAGATAGTTCCTTCAAGAGAATGCATTATTTGATAAAAGAAGTCTCGAAACTCAAAGACGATATTCACCTTGTTATTGCCGGACAGGAAAATAATGAATCCCAAAGCGTAAAATCTCTAGGAAAGTCTCTTCTTGGAGAAAGGGTTCATTTCATAACTGCTTCAAGACAAGATATGCCCGAACTGTATAAAATGGCTGATATATTTACCCTATGTTCCCTTAAGGAAGGGTTTGGATTAGTGTTTATAGAGGCCA
>CAYYBZ010000416.1:0-1982 GCA_964470285.1 uncultured Oligoflexia bacterium | reverse complement strand
CCTAAAGCAGCTACAATATTTATCATAATTAAAAACTGAATGTTTTCGGCCACTGAAAATTTTAACGTATCGTTTGCGAAAGCACCTGCAAATACTATAACCGTATGAATACCGTCATTATATATAAGGAAAGCTATAATAAGCAGAAAAAGATCTTTGTATTTTTTAATCTCTTTTAAAGTTCCTGCTACTCTTTTTGCACCCTCTTTACCGTAAGAAAAAACCGATTTCTTTGAAAAAGATTTTTTAAAATCTTTAAGCAGTAAAAATGCCGGTAAACAAAACAGAAAATACTGAAGCGAAACAAGATAAAATGAATATTTAATTCTGGGTAGATTTTCTTCGCTAAATCCTGCTTTTACGAAAGGTAAGATCAGGAAAAGTGAAAGTATTCCCCCTATATAGCCCAAGCCCCATGCCCAGCCTGAAATACGCCCCCTGTTTTTTACGGTACTTATCTGCGGTAAAAAAGAGTTGTTAAAAACATTGGAGGCTTCAAAGCCTATATTTGCCAGGATAAAAAACAAAAAACCTAAAAAAAGATCCCCTCTATTAACTAAAGAAAGCATGGCTGTGAAAAAGATCGCAATTACTGCAAAAAACACCATAAAACGCCTTCTTGATGTCGAATAGTCCGCAATGGCGCCCATCAAGGGGGAACTTATGCCGACAAACAGCATTGAAAGAGTAACAGCCAAACCCCAGTAAAAATCCGAGGATTTTGCCCCTTCCATAACAACTTCTTTGAAATATAGAACGTAAAATGCCGTCACTATCACGGTTGTGAAGGCTGAATTACCAAAGTCGAACATTATAAACGAAGCAATCTTTAATCTGTTTTTATCGCCGCTCATAATTGTTTGATTTTAACTTATAATTCCTAAATATCCACAAATCAGGCTCTCAAACATGACTTCGGAAAATTGACATTGCTGCAGCACGCTGATATACATTTTGCGTCTTTCTTAAGGAATAAATATTTCGCTGCAAAGAAGATTGGGTCGGGAATACTTCCGAAAATTCTACTCAGGATTTGACTGTTTCAAGAAGCAATTCTATCTCGGACTTAATTTTTTTTAGTTTTTCCAAGGACTTGGGATCCTTTAAATCGAAACTTAGCTGCTTGATATCAATATCTTTTTTATTGTTACTGCCGTTTCCGTTATCGGACTTTTTTCTTCTCTCTTTAATCTTCTTTCTGGCGCCTTCTATTGTGTATCTTTCATCGTAGAGAAGTCTTTTGATTTTCTGGACTGTTTCAATATCCTTTTTCTGATAAAGTCTTTGCTTGTTTTTACTTTTGCTAAGCTTGAATTTGAATTCGGATTCCCAGTACCTTAAAACGTAAGGCTCTACACCGGTGATCTTGGCCACCTCGCCTATTTTATAAAATAGCTTGTCCGGATAATTAATTTTTGGAGACATAAGAATAATTGATTCAGGCAGTAATATATTGAAAGCAGATTAAAAATGCAACATAAAAATAGCTAATTATTACAAATAATTAAGCATGGTTTCCTAAGTGCAGCTTTAAGAGATTTCTGCCTGTTGCCATTATCTAAGTTGAGCGTTGAGTTCACTTTGAAGGCGTGAAACAATGATACCCTGAACCTTTTCAACTTCCTCTTCCTTAAGCGTTTTTTCCTGGCTTTGATAGGTTATTCTGTATGCTAGGCTTTTCTTTCCATCAGGGACCTGATCTCCTTTGTACAAATCGAAAAGTGAAATGCTTTTGATTAAATCCGAGCCGACGCCTTTAATTGCTGAAATGATTTTCTCATGAGAAACATTTTTATCAACAATCAGGGCAATATCCCTTTCAACTACTGGAAATTTTGAATATGGTCTGACCTTTATGCTTTCATCATAAACCGGAATTAACTGATCCAGTAAAATCTCCAGAACATATACTTCGTCAAGAGCAAAATGAGTAAGTATATCGGGATGCAAAAGTCCCATTGAACCTATAAATTTATCGCCCG
>CAYYBZ010000415.1:0-1991 GCA_964470285.1 uncultured Oligoflexia bacterium | reverse complement strand
GAAGTATGAAATCAAACAGGAAGATCTGTTTATGTAACCGGCTTTAACGGCCTTTTTTAAGCTCAAGAAGAACAAGTTTTGCGATAGCTTTTAAGGTTTCAAAAACCCCGCCGCCCGTAGTAGCTATCGCTTCATAGTCTGCATGACCGTTGCCGTTTAAAACCGATCTTAGTTCTTCGACAGTTGAAATATTGGGTAGATCTCTTTTATTATACTGGATTACAAGGGGAATATTGTTAATGTCATAACCCTGTTCCCTTAAGTTTACTTTTAAGTTTTCCATGCTCTCGATATTGGCCTCGAGCCTTTCAAGCTGGGAATCGGCGACAAAAACGACACCGTCAACCCCTTTTAGAATAAGTTTTCTGGATGCATCGTAGAAAACCTGACCCGGGACGGTATATAAATGGAATCTTGTTCTGAAACCTCTTATGTCACCCAACGAAAGCGGTAGAAAATCAAAGAACAGAGTTCTTTCTGTTTCCGTTGCCAGCGATATCATTTTGCCTTTTGCTTCCGGAGCCGTTTTTTTGTAAATATACTGAAGATTGGTAGTCTTACCGCATAGACCGGGCCCATAATAAACGATTTTACAATTTATTTCTCTGGACGAATAATTAATAAACGACATTTTTCAACCCTATCCGCCATTCTTAAATAGATTTTCAATATCCTGGTCGCTTATTTCAGTAAAAGGTGAAGCCGTATCCGGACTCGCTGCCTTCTGAGCAAGAGAATGAAAAATAGAATCGAGTTCCATTCCGGCTTTTTTAACTCTTAACCTTACAAGACCCAGTGAAGATCTTTCATCAAAAATAACAACCAGTATCACCTTCTGTCCGATTACAGATATATGGATATTATCTTTTTCCCCTTCATGAAAAAGAATTGAAAATTCCTTTTCACCGATAAGCTTCGCAAGCCCTCCTGTTGCGGCAATATTACCGGCAGTCAATGAAGCCAAGGATGTGGAATCTATGTTAATTGTTTCTCCGGCATGTGCAATCAGTTGACCGTTTTTATCTACTAAAAAAACAGCTTTGGAGTTTGCTTCCCGGTTTAAACGCAGGATAACGCTGTTAATCTGCTTGAATTCCTGCTCATACATCACCATTTGCTGGGGAAGACTCATATTTTTAAACCTTTTAAAAAACTACTAAATTTCAATATAACAAAACAACTTACAGTTTCAAGTTTTTTACACTATTTCCGTCCGTAATACACTGTTTTTTTTGCTTTTTCGTGATAAGGGTGTCATTTTTTCGCTTCAATCTTCTATTTAAACTCTCTTCTACCTTCTAAAGCGCTGGCCAGGGTCATTTCATCCACGAATTTTAAATCTCCGCCCATCGGTACCCCTGAGGCGATTCTTGTAACACTTACCGGGAGTTTGGTCAGCAATTCTTTTATATAAAGAGCTGTTCCCTCACCTTCTACGGTGGGGCTTGTAGCAATAACAACCTCTTTGACCTTTGTGCTTTTAATCCTTTTCAGTAATTCTTCAATTTTAAGGGATTTTGGACCAATACCTTCCAGCGGACTCAGATTACCGTGAAGAACGTGATAAAGTCCCCTGAATTTTTGCGTCTTTTCAATCGCTATCATCTCTGAGGGTCCCTCAACTACGCATATTTTAGTTACGTCCCTTACCGGATCAGAGCAAATGCGGCAAGGATCTGATTCCGTAAGATTCATGCAACCGGAACAAAGTTTTATTCTTTCTTTCATTTCGGTAATACTTTTAGCAAGATTTCGGGCATAGGAATTGTCGGAATGAACAAGAAAAAAAGCCAGCCTGGTGGCGGTTTTTTCCCCGATACCCGGAAGCCTTGAAAGGTTCTTTATCAAATTATCCAAAGACTGCGGTTTAGACATTTAGAACATCCCCGGAATTTTCATTCCCCCCGTTAAACCCGCCATCTTTTCCTGAACCATTTCCTGCGATTTTCTTAATGCCTCATTTACCGCGGCCAGAACAAGATCCTCTATCA
>CAYYBZ010000414.1:0-2003 GCA_964470285.1 uncultured Oligoflexia bacterium | reverse complement strand
GACATTATCTACCTGATCAATGAGCGCCGAAAGACTTTCTACTATGGGTATATGTGCGTTTATCAAAGTGGCGAGCTGGCGGGTCATCATGGCTATGTCTTCGGATGAAATTTTCTTTTTAAGCGATATTTCTGTAGATGATTTTGATTCTTTGTCCCTGCCTATGGTGATTTCGGTGATGTAAACACCGTTTCTTTTAAGTTTTGCCCTCGCTCCCTGTGGATTTTCGGCATCTACCAGACCTTTGATTTCTTTTCCTGCGCTGTTTAAACCTTTATACTCGAATACCGGCATAACGTTTGTCTCTCCTATCCTTCAAAAACCAGATCTTCCTGTGTAACTCTTAAAATTTCCTCGATTGAAGTGATTCCCATGGAAACCTTGTATGCTCCGTCATCTCTTAATGTTTTCATTCCCTTTTTAATTGCTTCCTTTTTAATTCTGTTTGAATCGGAGCTTTTCAGAATCAATGATTTTATCGTATCATCGCATGTAAGCAGTTCATAAATTCCTGTTCTTCCGGAATAACCGGTGTTTGCGCATTGAGGGCAGCCCTTGGCTCTGTAAAGATCCTTTTCATGTATCTGCTGTTGGCTTAGACCTATTTCCTTTAACTCTTCCGGTGAAGGGCTGTATTTTTCGCGGCAGTTTTTACAAAGAACCCTTACCAGTCTCTGGGCAAGTATTGCAACCAGCGATGAGGAAACAAGAAACGGTTCAACACCCATATCTATAAGTCTTTGAACCGCAGTGGACGAGTCGTTTGTATGAAGTGTCGAAAGAACCAAATGTCCGGTTAATGAAGCTTGAATGGCAATTTCCGCCGTTTCTACGTCACGTATTTCTCCGACCATTATTACGTCAGGATCCTGGCGGAGAATTGAGCGAAGGCCGCTGGCAAAAGTTAAATCGACTTTGGGGTTGACCTGAATCTGCCCTACGCCTCTTAGCTGATATTCGACCGGATCTTCAACGGTTATGACGTTTTTTTCCGAAGTGTTGATTTTTGAAAGTGCCGAATAAAGCGTGGTAGTTTTTCCAGAACCGGTCGGACCTGTTACAAGAAATATTCCGTGGCTGAGTTTTATTATCTGATTAAGTCTTTTTAAATCACCCGACAGAAGTCCTATCTCGGACATATCTTTAAGAATGGAGCTTCTGTCCAGAAGCCTCATTACTATTCTTTCGCCGAAAGATGTAGGTAGGGTAGAAACACGGATATCAACGTCTTTCCCTGCTATTCTGATATTTATTTTACCGTCCTGGGGAACCCTTTTTTCGGCTATATCCAGCTGGGACATAATCTTAATCCTTGATGCAATCCCGGCCTGTGCTCTTTTAGGAGGTTTCATTATTTCATAAAGAACTCCGTCTACCCTGAATCTTACGGACAAATTATTATCAAAAGGTTCAAAATGTATATCTGAAGCTCTTTCTTTTACCGCCCTAAAGAGTAAAGAGTTTACAAGTCTTATGATAGGTGCCTCATCGGCTGAATCCAGAAGATCAACCGGTTCATCAAGGTTAATCCCGTCAATTTTATCTTCATCCAGTTCATCAATGAGTTCCTGCTCCCTTTCGGATGTTCCTCGGCTGTACATGCGGTTTGTAGCATCGAGAATCAGCGAGCGTTTAGCTAAAACCGGTTTTACATCTGCTTCAAGAAGTAATCTTAAATCGTCCATTGGTTGATAATCTACGGCATTGGCAACGGCAACCATAACTTTCTCGCCGTCTTTTTTAACCGGGATTAAACTGTGCTTTTTAGAAAAGTTAATAGGTACTTTGGCGACAAGATCCGGTTGCGGTTCTTCATTCTCAAGATCAATTATAGGCATATTAAGCTGAATGCTTAAGGCCTCAATAAGATCGTCTTCAGTAATCAACTTTTTCTTAAAAAGGACTTCTCCCAGCATTTCGGCGTTATCTTTATGGGATTTCTTGGCTTCAATGCATTCGTTGAGCTTTTCTTTTGTTAGGTCGGTTATTTCGAGCAGTATTTC
>CAYYBZ010000413.1:0-2029 GCA_964470285.1 uncultured Oligoflexia bacterium | reverse complement strand
AAAAAGTCTTTCATCCTGTTCATCCTTGAATCCTGGGAATCGTGGTTCAGACAAAAAGGATTCTGAATCGCGAAAAATCCCATTGTTACGGAAAAAGCAAACGCAAAACCTTCATTCATAATAATCCTCTGAAGAAAACAGAAATTATCTCCATTTTTATTCTTTTGGCAACCTATTTAACAGATTTAAAATCTTCCTTTTTTAATCCAAGATCCCTCATTTTACCGAAAAGGGCTCTGGGCTGAATGCCTGCCTTTCTTGCAGCATCTACAATCTTCCCGTTTGCATCTTTTAAGACATTTGAGAAATAAATAATTTCCGCATTTTGAACAACCTCTTTTTTAAACTTTTTAAACTTAGTGTTTTTCCAGTCATGTGGGATCCTAATATAAGGTTCCATATCCTGAGTTGTATTACCGTTACTTAAGTTTAGAGTCGTTTTACCGCACATATCATCGGGTAATTCCTTAAGAGTTATTTTATCTCCCTGACAGAGTAAAATGGCCCTTTCAATAACATTAATCAGTTCCCTTACATTTCCCGGCCATTCATAATTCATCATAACCTTTAATGCTTCCGTAGTTATTGAATTAACGTTTTTACGAATTCTCGGGCTAAAATAGTAGAGGTAGCTTTCAACAAGTTCGGGGATATCTTCTTTTCTTTCTCTAAGAGGTGGAATTGTAAGAGCAATAACATTGAGCCTATAAAAAAGATCCCTTCTGAATTTTCCCGTTTTAACGGATTCGTTCAATTCCTGATTTGTTGCGGCGATTATCCGGACATCTACTTTAAAAGAACTTTCTGAACCTACCCTTTGAACAATATGTTCCTGCAAAACCCTCAGAAGTTTAACCTGAAGATGGTATGGAAGATCCCCGATCTCATCCAGGAATACGGTGCCGTTATGAGCAAGCTCAAAACTACCTCTTCTCTGCCTTGTAGCTCCGGTAAATGACCCTTTTTCATGTCCGAAAAGCTCGCTTTCAAGAAGGTTTTCCGGAAGTGCTCCGCAATTAACCGGAACAAAGGGCCCTTCGGATCTTAGGCTTTCGTTATGAATGGCTCTGGCTAGTCTTTCTTTGCCTACACCTGTTTCACCCAAAAGCAAAAGAGAGGCATCGCTTTTAACAACACTGTAAACTACCTCCATGAAAGATTTCATGGCGGGACTGTAAGATATGAAATCGTTAAGTCTGGCTTCAGCAAAGAAACTATCCATATCAATAGCTTTTTTTTCTATATCCTTTCTCTTTTCTAAAATCGCATCCAATGCTCCGGATATGGTTGAGAAAGGGACATCACTGTAAAGAACCGCTTCACAACCCATTGCAATCAAATCAGCCCTTTCTTCAGGATCTTCTTTTCTTGTAAGCACTACAATATGAGGAGATTCCGGAAATTTTTTTATGTTCTTAATGTTCTCATTTATAGGTTCTGAAATAAGCTTTCGCTCGAGAATAAGTATATCCGTAGGTTCATATTGCATAAACTCCCATAGTTTTGAATCGCTTTTAACGGTTTTCTCAATTACATTTCTTGATTTTAAATGACCCGCTATCTGAGCTTGAAGATTTTTATCACTTATGGCCAAAAGTACTTTAGTAAGCATTATTATCTCCGGAATCTGTTTTAATATACTAGGATGTTTTTTTCCTATATAGCACATACAAGGAAAAAATCTTCCTTTTTATTAAGAAAATTATTTCCGTTTTGTGAAATCCACAACATTATCGAATTCTATCATGGCTAACTACCTGTTATTTCGGTCTTTTATTTAAATATAAATTTATAACTTGGCATCCTTTATGCTTAGCCTTCACTGTCAAAGTCTATATGAATCAGTTTAATAAAAGGAGATTTAAATGAATAAGTTAATGAGTGGGATAATTGTCATTCTGGTGATTTTAGGACTTTCATCATTATTTATGGCTTCGAGTCATGCAAAAGTATTCAAATCAAACACAAGTATAAGTGCAACTTCCATTCGACAAATAAGTGGAGTCGCTCTGTAGTAAGCTCGTTTGGG
>CAYYBZ010000412.1:0-2037 GCA_964470285.1 uncultured Oligoflexia bacterium | reverse complement strand
GACGAGCTTGTACTCGAAACCCTTTACGAGTTTTTTATCGATGATTATCATGTTTTTCCCGGTTTCTATTCTCGACGCAACCGGAAAAACAGATGACAGGAAAGATACTCTTATAGACAATCTTAAATCGAGTTATAATGATGCCCGGTTAAAAAAGGCCGATATTCTCTCTCCTGTTTTCTTCTCTAAAGCAACAAAAGCCAAGGATGAGGCACTTTCAGCCTATAAAAGTAAAAAACAACTCAGCGCCGTAGAGAAAAAAGTTGAAACGGCAATCGGTTATCTTAAAAAGGCAAAAGAAAACATAGAACTGTCCAGGCTTACACTTGGAAAACTTATAGCGGCAAGGCAGGATGCGATCGTCGCGCTGGGTCCGAAATATGCACTGGATGAATTCAAAGAGGCAGAAAAATATTTTCTGGACGCGGCCAAATATGTAGAAAGCGGTAACGTAAACAGGGCAAGAAAAGTTGCGCAGAAGGCCGAACCTATGTTTAGAAAAGTCGAAGCCCAGGCAATACGTGAAGGACTGCTGGGTGATGTTAAAAAACTTAAAAAAGAGGCCTCGGATAAAAAAGTTTCCAGCTACAGCCCGAAAATTTACAAAGAAGCCGAGAAGAAACTTAAAGCCGCCGAAAGGTACTGCGGCTCAAATGGATATAATGCCGATATAGCAAAGAAAAAGGTTGAAGATGCCAGTTATGCATATGCAAGATCGATACAAATAGCCGAAAAGGTAAAAGAGGCCAAAAAGAAAAGGATGAGGTACGAAGATTTGTACGCCGAGTTTGAAGGAGAGCTTGCGAAGATTTCAAATTCGCTTGAGGTCTCTCTGGATTTCGATAAGGGCATAGATCATCAGGTTAAAAACATAGTTGCCGCAATTGAAAGGAATTCTAAAGACAGAAAAGATTTAAGTGAAAGACTTCATAACACTTTAATCGAGCTGGAAAACAAGGTTTCTGATTTTAACAAGCAGTTAACGGAAAAGGACAAAAAAATAGCCGAACTTTCCGGTAAGGCGGCAAGCGAAGCCGAAAGATTAAATATTTTAAAGCAAAAACTTGAAAGGGAAAACATTGCGAAGGAAAAATATAAAAAGATTAAAAGCCTCTACACCTCGAGTGAAGGCAGAATACTGGAAGACGGAAGCGACATTATACTTCAGCTTTACGGATTAAACTTCCCGACCGGGAAAAGCACAATAAGCACCGAAAATTACGAATTGCTGGCAAAGGTACAAAAATCAATAAGAGAGTTTCCCAATGCCCATATAATCATAGAAGGGCACACGGATAACAGAGGCGATAAAAAATATAATGAAATACTTTCAGAAGAGCGTGCAAAAGCTGTTATGACTTATCTTATGGTTAACAACACAGTAAATGAAGGAAATGTCAGTGCCGTAGGATACGGAGATGAAAGACCTGTTGCACCAAATACCTCAAGTAAAAACAGGGAAAAAAACAGAAGGATTGATATAATTATCAAGACAAAATAAATCGTGAAGAAATGGAAATTTAAGGATTCTAGGGTTGTTTATAAAAACAAGCTTTTTAAAGTCAAGCGGGAAAAGGTAACCATTCCCAAGACCGGTAAACCTTACGACTATTTCTATGAGGACTCACCAAACTGGGTAAACGTGGTACCGCTTACGAAACAGGGGAAAATTCTTTTGATCAGACAGTACAGGCATGCTGTCAGAGAATTCACTTTGGAAATTCCCGGAGGAATAATTGATCAAACCGATAAAAATCCCATGGCTGCCGCTAAAAGGGAGCTTTTGGAGGAAACCGGTTACGGGAAAGGTAGACTCAAATTAATAGGAATTTGCCAGCCTAATCCTGCGATAATAAATAATCTTACCTATACTTATCTGGCCAGGGGACTCGAAAAAGTTGGTCAACAGGTCTCAGACGGGACGGAAGATATAGAGGTAATTGAAACTCCTTTTAACAGAATAGATAAGCTTATCCGGGAAGGGAAAATAAAACACTCACTCGTAATAACCGCCTTTTACTATGCAGCGAAGTATCT
>CAYYBZ010000411.1:0-2038 GCA_964470285.1 uncultured Oligoflexia bacterium | reverse complement strand
ACTTACCTTTCTGCGCCCCCAAAAAGCAAATTCTGCGAAGCAGGCTCGCTTGCGCTCACCCGAAAAATCGAAGGGGATTTCAGCCCCAAAAGGCCAAAATCCCCTTCGATTTTTCGGGTGAGCGCAAGAGAAAACAGCTACTTTATTCAGATTTAACTATTCATATACCTATATCATTACAGCATGTTGCATTAATTGTAAAGCTTTCTTTACACAAGTACTTGACAAATAATTAGACATCCTCTACAATTTATCAAAAGAATAAAGGTGAATATGAATTACGCTAAATTTATTAAAAAATTAAGAGTTTCTTTAGACTTATCTCAAAAGTATGTCGCCCATCAGCTTGGGATGTCACGCCCGACGTATATACAAATTGAAAATGGTGAAAGGGAATTAACCATTTCTGAATGCAAGAAGCTCGCATTTATTTTTAACCTATCTGTTGAGGATTTCCTAAATAAACAGAAACCAAAAGAGAATGTTGCAGTAACTTTAGATATACAAAAAGATCACTCTCATAATAAACCAGACATACGTATTAATGTTCCTCAACAAAGAATTGATAAATTCAAAGACGTTTTGCTTTATATTTTGGATAGAGTTGGAGCAAAACCCAATGTTGGAGAAACAGTTATTTATAAATTGCTGTATTTTATTGATTTCGATTTCTATGAAAAATATGAAGAGCAGTTAATAGGAGCAACTTATATCAAGAATCACCATGGTCCTACACCAGTCGAATTCAAAAAAATTACAGATCAGATGGAAGATAAAGATGAAATTGTCCGTATCACAAATAAATACTTTAAATATGACCAGAAGAAATATCTGCCGTTAAAGAAGCCCAATCTTAAGAATCTTACCGCACTTGAATTAGAACATATTGAAGATGTCTTAACTAGACTGGCTGATAAAAACGCAACAGATCTCACAAATTATTCACATGAAGACGTACCTTGGATTACTGCTGAAAATGGCAGACCTATAGATTACGAAGCTGTCTTCTACAGGACTGAAAGGACTTCTGTAAGGAATTATGAAGATTAACTATGATGCGACACCTGATTTTAAGAAAGATCTAAAGAAGCTTTCCAAAAAATATAGAACACTTCCGGAAGATCTGGAAGTAGCAAAAACAAATGCTATAGAACTTTATCATATCAAAAAAATTGATAATGAAAGTGTATTTCGAATCAAAGGATTTCCTTCAGGTAAAATTGAATTCTTTAAAATTAAGAAATTCGCATGTAAATATCTAAAAGGGAAAGGTAACCGAACAGGGATAAGGATAATTTACGCTTTTTCTACAGATCCTTTAAAAGTAATTTTTCTAGAAATGTACTTAAAAGCTGATCAAGAAAATGAAGACAAAAATCGTATCAAGAATTATTTAAAAACAATGCATGAGTAGGGGGAAAAATGGCAAGATCAAGAAAAAGTCAGACGCAGCATGATCAAGAAGTTCGTAAAATAGCCAGAAAACTTGAAATGCAGGGATATAAAGTAAAGGCTGATGTGAAAGGCTACAAGAAACCTGACACTATTTATGGATACCGACCAGATGTAATTGGGAAAGACGGACACAACAAGAAAATCTACGAAGTTGAAACCAAAGATTCTCTGAAAAGCACCAGAGATCAAAAACAGCAAAAGGCTTTTCGTAGAGCGGCTGATAAGAATAAAAAGACAACGTTTACACGCAAGATAACGAAATAATTTAGATGGCTATGAAAAACTAAAAGGCTTTGCGCGCAGGGAGCGAAAGACACTGGAGATGGATGCAGCCCGAACACAAAGACTGCGACAATGCCTACAGAGGCTTTACCCCGCGAAGCGGGCGCGGACTGCCCCGAGATGGTATTCTTCTTCAATTTTTGCGCCCCTTCCTCCGTCGGGGATGTCATTGGATGCTTTTTCACCGCCGAAGCATGAAATGATGCCGGACTGCGGGATATTTAAATCCTAGTATCTTTCGGGGCGGGACGCTTAGTCGCAGTTATGAGCGCAGCGATTTACTGCGACTTACCCTTGTAAC
>CAYYBZ010000410.1:0-2041 GCA_964470285.1 uncultured Oligoflexia bacterium | reverse complement strand
GCGAACTTAACAAACGAAAGAACGAAATTAAAAATAACGGCTAAAGTAAGAATAATGTAAAGCGGTTTTTTGATTTTCAAATTCTTGTCGGCAAAGTGTTTAAAAGACAATACGGCCAGAGGTGCAAAGAAGAGCAAGAAAAAGACAAGAGTTCTTTCGGGTAAGACAAAGTGTCTTGATGCATATTTAAAGCTGATATAAGCCAGGAAGATAAGAAAAATTGCCGAGAGTAATGTAACGGTTGCGTTTTTGATGTTTTTAAAGAATATTTTTAAGGCTGAAAGGCAGAATATTCCTACAAAAAGCAAAATGGGGTAGTGAATATAGAGCAGACGAGGATAAAGATATATGTTTGAGAATTTAACGGAGCTGCTTTTCACACCGGGGATAAATTTAGTTGCGACTCCGAACGTGGAGTATTCGACGTAAAGCCAGGCCGGCGGGAGGCATGCAGGTATCATGACTATTATCAGGGAGACTATGAAGCCCCTCGGGTTGACCCTCTGTTTTATCAAAAAGTACAAAACAAATATCGAGCTGAAGGCGGTTACTATCCAGCATTCATATCTGAGCCCGTTGGCTATGAAAAGGGGAAGCATTGATAAAAGAAGTAAGATACGGTTACTTTCCCCGTTTGACTTTAAACTTTCATGCCACTCAAAGAGATAAAAAAACGACATTGCGATTAAGGCTATTGCGGCTGTTTCCGACAGAGGCACCGTTGTTATTTTCATAAAAAGGGGAGAAGATATAACAAGACACAGAGTTAATATCCCTGCAGATTTTTCTTCAAAAAAGTGAGAGGTAAATCTAAAGAAAAAAACCGTAAAAAGCAGCGAGAAGAAAAGAGTTACTATTCTTGCCGACCAGATTATGTTTCCCAATATATTTATGGCTGTACCGTAGATGTAAAAATAAAACGGAAGAAACTCGCCCGGTATAAAGAGCTTGGGCATCTTGGCCCACGAAGTCGCGATATAAAGCTTAAGGTGCTGATCGGCTGTCAATACGTTTTGATTGTTAATCCATAAAAAGACATGCCATGAAATCTGGAAAATAATCAGTAATGCAAGAATAATCCAGTGTGAGCCTGAACTCTTGAAAAATTTATCCGTAAAACCAGATTTAGCCCCTTCAGTATCGCTCATAATGGAATTTATACAGAGATTGTTAAAATTAGGCAATTAACTTTACTGTTAAAAAGGACCGGCAGGTTAAATTGCCAGTATCGTGTACCCGTCGACTTCCTGCTCATTTTTTATTTTAAAAATACTTCTGACATATTCGACAAGTTTCTTGTCGTGCAGAACGAAATAGTCGATCTTGAGCTCCCTTGCCGCGTCTATTAATTCTTCCGGCTGTATATCCGGAAGCTCCGATTCATCTGCGTTTATTTTGGCGCCGAGAATCGATTTTCTGTCAAAGAATATGTGCCCGGCAAGATTGGATTCCACCCAGATTACGTGCCAGACATGGGGCACTTTTTCCATGAGAATATTTTTATCCTTTAAGACGCCTGTTTTATAAAATGACTTATAAAGATATTTGCCGAGCTTTTTTGCCTGCAAATGAGGGGCGGGGGGAAGTTTAATAAAGCTGTAATAGTTATGGAATAAAAACCCCAGTACCGTAAAGATAACCAGAAAATATGCGCCCGTACGATACCGCTTAATATTTGAAAGAAATTTCAGCAGTCCGCCTGCGGCAAGCGGGATAGAGAACAGTATGAAAAAGGACATTGTCCTTTCCGGAAGGAAAAAGTGCCTGGCCCTGAACTTTATTCCGATATAAATCAGGAATAAAAGGAAGAACATCGAAATAATCACTAGAAGAATGTTCTTTCTTTCGGCCGGCTGCCTTGCAAAAATAATAAAGGGAATCAGAAAAAGCAGCAGCAGCGGTGAATCCGAAATAAGAAGGCGCGGATAAAACAGGATGTTTGCGGGACCAAGACCTGCATCGCCCGGTTGAACCGGAGGGACAATATGAGCAGCGGATCCGAAAAATCTGTTCTCTATGATTAGCCAGATTATGGGAAAGC
>CAYYBZ010000409.1:0-2049 GCA_964470285.1 uncultured Oligoflexia bacterium | reverse complement strand
AATGCATTTAAGTTTATTAGAAACTCCGGTTTAATCTCGCCGTCTTTAAGAATCGCTTTCCCCGCGTTTTCAAGACCGAACATTCTTATAAGATCGCCTGTTTTACCGTAATCCCTGATATATTCCGGAAGTGTTATGAAAATCTGATTGAAAGAAACCCAGAAACCCGCCATTAGTAGAAGGAAAATAAGAAATCGAGTCTCTCCGATTTTCATGGGCTGAAGAAGCCAGTGACTTTCCTGTCCCTTACCTGCCGCTCTTAGTATTGCATCCCATAAAAAGTTAAAGATAAACCAGCTGGCGGTAAATATTCCGACGGTAGCAAAACTCCACCATTTTGAACCCATAACAAGAGCAATCATAATTCCGCTTATAAGTATGAAAAATCTTGCATTACCGACAACAAACATCATCCCGTCAAGAACCTGCTTTAAGGATTTTGATTTTGCCTGATCTGCATTTTCTTTTATACTTTTCGGTTCTTTATAAAAAATCAGACAGATAAAAAAGTTAATTCCAAGCCAGAAAGCCGAGGCATAAAAAACATATTTCCAGTCCCACCCTCTTACTATTCCGGCAACAATGGGACCTAAAAAGCCGCCTACATTTACCATCCAGTAGAATATTCCGAAACCCATTGTCCCGGTTCTCTCATCGGTTGTTTTTGCTATGGTTCCGGTTACAACAGGCTTAAACATTCCGTGGCCTATCGCTATAAAGAAATAAACCATGAAAAATCCCCAGAAGGTTTTTGGAAGGCTTAAAAGTATATAAAGTGGAGACATTACAACAAAAGAGGCAAGAAACATCTTTTTAAAGCCGTATTTATCGGCCAACGCCCCAAACACCGCAGGGAAAAGATAAAGGAAAAAAGTAATAATTCCCTGAATAATTCCCCTGTCCTCAGAGGTTAAACCCAGGCCCCCTTCTGAAACAGCACCCGTAAGGTAAAGGCTTGAAACAGCATAAAAGCCGTACCAGCCCATTCTTTCGAAGATTTCCATTGTATTGCCTGCCCAGAATGAACCCGGGAAGGACTTCCACATGGATTTGGGTTTTTCCACTTAAACCTCCCTTTAATCTAACAAATATAAAATAATGAGTAATTCAGGGGATATATATAAAATATTAGCAAGGTGCAAGAAAAAAGCTCACTGAACACATTCGATAATCAATATGGCATGTTTGAATACCTTAAGGCTTTCATTTTTTCTATACCTTTCTTAAGAAAATGCTTTTTGTTCTCATTTAACCATTTTTCCCAGCTTTTATGATCATTGAATTTCTTATAAGATATTTTTTCAAGTAGATGATTAATGTCATCTATTCTGCCTTTACCCGTTTTATTTTTGTATCTTTCTAAAAGACATTCTAGATATGAGACATCTTTTTTTCGTATTTCAGAGGGATGATAATATTTAACTTCACATGTATTTAGAATGCACCCTGCCTCTTTAGCCGTTGTTTCAATAAGAAATTCTTTACAACTTTCAGGTGTTTTAGCTACGATTAACTCATTAAAAGCAACATCTTTGTTTTTGGATCCGCATTTACGGCATTCCATGTTCTCACAAACAAGTTCTGCCTGTGCTTTCGAAAGTTTTGAAAACTGTTCTACATAATTTATGTTTATTGAAACAGCCGGCTTAGTAGGCTTAACCTTTCCGCACTGTCCGCATAGCCCAGATGCGCAGTAGTAATCCGATGCTAATATGCACTCATCATCATTTTTACATTTTTTCAATCTTTTGGAGAGCTTTCTCATTTCGTTGTCAAAACTATCAATTTTTTTCATCACATCTTTAGACAGCTCCGAAGGTTTTTTAGACTTTTGCTTACAGGCAAAACCCTGGCAAATAAGAAAAATCAGTATTATAAGAAAAACATTTTTATTGATTTTTAATCTCATAACCTGAGAACTTTCTGTCACTGTAATTTGGCGTTGAATGTCCCTATATGAAAGTCTTTCAGTGCTATGCCAATAATTACAGTATGTTATGTTAGGCTCTCATGGCATAAATATTGCTTATTACTATACCCTAAAGTAGT
>CAYYBZ010000408.1:0-2054 GCA_964470285.1 uncultured Oligoflexia bacterium | reverse complement strand
AAAAACGAAGGGATAAAAACATTTGCTGACTGGCTGGATAAAAGCTTCGGAAAAACCCTTGGAGATCTTTTCTTCGTTCCGTTCCACGATTTATATACGGCAGGAATGTACACTGAAATTGCCCCTCAGGACCAGCATAAAAGCCCTGTTAATAAGGACCTTATGCTCAAGGGTTTAAAAGAGAAAACGCCTTCAGTGGGCTACAATGCAACATTTAATTACCCTGAGAAGGGTTTAGACGACCTTATAAGAAAAATGAGCGAAAAATGTAATGTTTCTTATAACAAAAGAGTGGATAGAATAGATGTTTTAAAGAAAAAAGTATTTTTTGAAGACGGTGAAAGTACAAAATATGAAAGAATTATTTCGACACTGCCTCTAAGTAAAATGATCAAAATGACAGGGTTGAATGTTGAAGGGAAGCCCTCTCCGCATACCTCTGTTGTTGTTCTAAACATAGGAGCAAAAAAAGGCAAAACTTGCCCTGATGATCAGTGGCTGTACATTCCCAAGTCAAAATCCGGATTTCATAGAGTCGGCTTTTACAATAATGTAGATAATTCGTTTCTTCCGTTAAGCTCCAGAGAAAACGGTGAAAGAGTTAGTATTTATGTTGAAAGAGCTTATGTCCCTCAGAAAAGGCCAACCCAGGCAGAAATGGATAAATTCGGTAACGATACGGTGAATGAATTGAAAGATTGGGGCTATATTACCCAAGCTGAAGTTGTAGACCCTACATGGGTTGAATATGCCTATACATGGGAATATCCTGATTCTGACTGGAAAAACAGGGCTGTTTCAGAACTCAAAAGACATGGAATAATTCAAACCGGCCGTTACGGAAAATGGAAATTCCAGGGCATAGCGCAATCAATAAGGGACGGTATGTTTATTAAGGAAAATCTATAGCTCAAGTTTTCCGAATTTACCCTTAATGCCGTCAAAGAACCCCTGATAAAGAAGCTTTAGTCTTTTAAAGTTTCCGTCAAACACTAAAACACCCGCGCTTGATTTTAAAAGTCTTAAGAAAAGAAGAATGTATGCATAGTTTGAGAATGTGCCCAGTTTTTTAAGATATTCAAAAATTAAAAAGAAATTTCTTGTTTCATAATAAAAAGCCATATCGGATTTTAACCTTGCTCTTTTTGATCCAAGAAAATCCTTCGTGGACATCTGTTCTAGTTTTCTGATCAAAGCCACTTTGTTAATGTAAATGTTTTTTGTATGCCGGCTTGCAAGAAAACCGTAAATGGTGTCATCTCCCGCTATAAAAAACCGTTTGTCGGGATAACCGATTTTTTCAATTATATCCCGGTGAATTAACATTCCTTCAAAGCACCCGGCATTTACTTCTATATATTCTTCTTTCCCGTTGAATTCCTTTTCCTGTATTCTAAAACCGGTTGAAGGATTAATGCTGCCTTCCCAATGAAATTTCTTCCCGTCAGAGTAGTCTTTGCTTGGATGTATACATTTTGAAAAATCAGAAAACTTAAGCATTGTTTCAAGACCGTCTTCCAGCGGTTCAACATCATCGTCCATAATCCAGAGCCAGTCATAACCATTTTCATAAGCTGTTTTTATCCCTTCATGAAATCCTCCGCTGCCGCCAGTGTTTTCATGCATTCGTATATAATGGAATTTGATTTGCCTGTCTGATTTTTTCAAAACAAAATCTTTTGACCAGGGCTCATTGATTGTTTCCGGGGGTTCTTCAGACAGAATATTTTTTTCTACAAGGTATGAAGGTGTTTTATCGGTAGAGCAATTGTCAATTAGTATAATTGCGTCTAGAGTTTTTGACTGTTTTATGAGGGAATCCAAGCATTCGACCAAAAATTTCTTTCTGTTATAGGTGACAACAACAGCGCATATTTTTGTTTCGTTTATATCGGACATGGTAATATCATGCAAAATCGGATTCTTTAATCTTTCTCTTGATCTTTACAAATGTGAAAGTATCTACAAAAATATAGGCCAGAGAAAGCAAAAATGCCGTAAACATTGCCAGCACGGTATTTATAAGCCATTTCGGTTTGACAGGATTTATCGGG
>CAYYBZ010000407.1:0-2066 GCA_964470285.1 uncultured Oligoflexia bacterium | reverse complement strand
GGCGAAGTTATGATATTCAGCCTCCGTCCCTCACGGCGGATGATGAAAGATATCCGGGAAATGATCCGAGATATAACAATTTAACTAAAGATGAACTTCCTCTGGCAGAATGCCTTAAGGATACGGTTGAAAGGTTTCTGCCTTTCTGGCATGAGACGATTGCACCCACAATTAAATCCGGTAAAAAGGTTTTGATTTCGGCTCACGGCAACAGCTTAAGGGCGCTTGTAAAATACCTTGATAATGTAAGCGAAGAGGCAATAATCAAGCTTAACATTCCTACCGGAATGCCGCTTGTTTATGAGCTTGACGAAAACTTAAAACCGATTAAACACTATTATCTCGGTGATCCTGAGGCGGTCAAGAAAGCTCAGGCCGCCGTAGCTAATCAGGGCAAGGTTAAAGCTTGAAAGCTTTAACCGCAGCCCGGCGGAGTACAACCTTTATGCTCCCGACGGACAAATAATAAAAGGTTATGTTTGAAATACGATTTTTTGAGAATTTGAACGAAGACGGGAAAGATAAAATAATGATTGTCATTGCGGGCATTGCGAAGCAATGCGTGGCAATCTCCTAGATAATTTCGGGAGATCGCCACGTCGGCTAACACCTCCTCGCGATGACATAAAAAAAGGAGTTAACAAAATGATAGACAAAATAAGTAAGTGTTTAGGCAGCGAGGCGGAAAGCCTTTTAAGTTACAAATGTAAGGTTTCTAGCGAGCATCTGCAAAAACCGGGACCGGACTTTATAGACCGCATATTCATGCAAACGGACAGACCGGCTCAGGTGTTAAGAAGCTTTCAATCAATTTTTGATCATGGGAGATTAAAGGGAACAGGTTATCTTTCGTTCCTCCCTGTTGATCAGGGAATTGAACATTCGGCAGGGGCTTCTTTTGCTCCCAATCCGATGTATTTCGACCCTGAAAACATTGTCAAACTGGCAATCGAGGGAGGGTGTAACGGCGTTGCTTCAACGCTCGGAGTCTTAGGTGCCTGTTCAAGAAAATACGCCCATAAAATACCCTTTATAGTAAAAATAAATCACAATGAACTTTTAACCTATCCGAACACATTTGATCAGATACTTTTTGCAAATGTTAAACAGGCCTATGATCTTGGAGCAGCAGCGGTAGGAGCAACCATCTATTTCGGTTCCGATGAAAGCTCAAGACAGATTCAGGAAATAACAGATGCATTTTCAATGGCACATGAATTCGGAATGATGACAATTCTCTGGGCGTATTTGAGAAACCCTGCCTTTAAAACTAAAGAGCATGATTATCACACCTCGGCCGATTTAACCGGTCAGGCAAATCACATCGGAGTTACTATTGAAGCAGATATTATTAAGCAGAAACAGCCCGACTGTGACGGCGGGTTCAAGGCATTAAAATTCGGAAAAACATCGGATAAGGTTTACTCGGAAATGACTTCAGAAAATCCCATAGATCTCACTAGGTATCAGGTCGTTAACTGTTACATGGGAAGAGCAGGTTTAATAAATTCCGGCGGCGCTTCAAAGGGAGCCGGAGATTTAGAACAGGCTGTCAGAACAGCCGTTATTAATAAACGTGCCGGAGGAATGGGACTTATATCCGGAAGAAAAGCATTTCAAAAACCCATGGCAGAAGGCGTAAAACTTCTTAATGCCATACAGGATGTTTATCTGTGTAAGGATGTAACAGTTGCTTAAAAAATTATAACTACGGGAAAAATGTTAAGATAGCAGTTTGCAGTTATTTTTCTTTTTCGTCCCGTGTAACACATCTGACACCGTAAGGTCCGTCCATTTCTCCGACACAGCGGTTGCAGTGATCGCAATCGGATTTTAATATTTCTCCTGCCTGCATTTTATTCACAATGTCCGGGTCCATTACAGTTGCTCTGCCTATTTGAACAAAATCAAATCCTGCAGCAAGCGCCTTATCCATATTTTCTTTTGAAAGCAATCCGCCAATTAGAATCACCGGAATTTTTACGGCTGCCCTTATTTTTTTTGCATCTTCGAATAAAAACATTTCTTCGTATTTATGCTTTGGAACCATCATTCTTCCGAAGAGA
>CAYYBZ010000406.1:0-2071 GCA_964470285.1 uncultured Oligoflexia bacterium | reverse complement strand
ACTTAAATGCATTTGGAATTATTTGCCTTCAGATGTTTGTCTCATGGTTTGCAAGAAAGTGGAGACCTTTCACAACGATTATTTCAGGAGTTATGGTTACAGTAGGATCATTCTTTCTGTTTCTTCTGGGTGCTTCGGGAACGGTTATCGCAATCGGAATACTTGTTTTCTCCGTCGGCGAAATGCTCGCTTCTCCAAAATCAAAAGAGTATGTCGGAAGAATTGCCCCCCCTGAAAAAGTAGGAATGTATATGGGATATTTTTACTGGTGCGTTGCCATAGGTAATCTGTTCGGAGGACTTCTCTCAGGTGTGGCATACGGATATTTCGGACCGAAAGGCATAGATAAGCCCGGCATTATGTGGATTATTTTCGCTGCTCTGGCTTCAACAACTGCGATAATGCTTTTCTTCTACAACAGATGGGTAACAAAAAATCCGGTAAAATAATTAAATCTTCCAGATTTAAAAGACCAGCAGAGAACTTAATACAAAATATAAATGACATTCATAACGCAGCATGGTATAAGCTGAAACTGCAAGCCTCGTTATGTCTGAATAAAACAATAGTATTAAGATGTTAATAACAATAGGTCGTGTATTAATGTGGTCTTGGATTATGAAGAATACAGGTAAAAAATCTCTAAGCTTCAAAACCATTTTAATAACCTTGTTTTTGCTTATTTTCTCAAATAATTCAAATGCAAACCTTTGCAAGATCGGTATCCCTATTAAACAATGGATAACGGCAGGTATTACAAAGGACCCATGTGGTAAAATTATTTCGAAAGCGCTTTCTAAGGGTCTCGTAAATTCATATATTTCAATGACGGCCTTATACGGTATAGCGACCAATATTGATGCCTTTTCATTGGCTCATATTGAGAGCCTTGGAATTGAAAAACAAAAGCTCAGAGAAATAATAGAAGATTTTCAATTCTCAGATAATGAAATGATGGTATTTTTTGTTGCTGAAGGGGATATTTTCGGCGGTGAAGACGAACGATATTATAATTATGCCCATCTTGTAAGTGCAATCAGGTCATGGTTCTCGGCATTCAAAAATGATGTAGATAAAAAAGATATTAGTGAAGATACTTTAAAACTATATCTTCTTCAATTGGATATTTTTGCTTCGGTTATGAATCATATGACGTTTAGAAATCATAAGACAACCTGTACTGATGTGGATTCTGTTAGATTCAGATTAATGTCCATGTACACAGATGTTCTAGCTAAAGTCATAAAAAGTACATCTTCAGCATATAGAGGGGTTCTTCGTGAAAAAATAAGAACTTTAGATTTTTTCAATGATCCGTTTATGATGGAAATGTATCAGAACATAGCCGATTTTTTTGCATTATGGCAATTTGAGCTTGTAAATTCATGGTATGCGATGGCCGAAAATAAAGTAAGGGAAAATTTCATATCTGCTGCTTTAGCCTCAGCTTTAAATTTAAACTATCTGCTTTATGAATTCGGACTTTTAGCTGAAGACGCTTATAAAGAATTTCTGCTTGAGTATGAAACCTTTAGCCGGAATATTGAACTTTGGTATAGAAAAGTATTCCTGTATTTGGCAGAAAACGGCTTAACCTTAGGGAAAAATAGAATTAGACACTATGGTGCTACTTTACTTGAACTGTCCGATAGTAAAATTCCAGATTCACCCAGAAAATTTTAGGTAAATACCTAAAAGGTACTTGAACTTATAACTTAATCTTCTTCACTTTGTTCTTCGTCTGAATGGCTGTCTTCAGCATCGTCTTCAGGCTGAGCTTCTTCTTTTTGTATGGAGAAAAGCCCGAACTTTAAAGTTCAGGCTTTTTTATAATTTATAGAATTATCTTTTTTGTTTGTTCCAATCCTTTTGAGGGGATTGTTCTTCCTCTTCGGATTCGTCCTTTTTCTTACCCTTACCCTTTTTTTTATTTTTCTTTTTCATCTTAATCTCCTTGATTAATTTAATCCTTTTAAAAAGACAAGAATCTAATAACCTTCCTCATCTGTGTCATCAGGTGCAGGTGTCTCATCGGGATAGGGTTCCGGTTCTTCATCCGGATCGGGAGTAG
>CAYYBZ010000405.1:0-2073 GCA_964470285.1 uncultured Oligoflexia bacterium | reverse complement strand
AGTTATTCAAGAAGGGAAAAAGATAACACAGGAAACTCTTCTTTGGGACCCGAAACAAAATAAAACCGTAACCATGCGCTCGAAAGAACAGGCCCATGATTACCGCTATTTTGAGGAACCGGACCTTTTACCTCTCACGGTTCAGAGAGGTTTTATTACAAAAGTAAACGGTTATTTCGTTGACTACTTAAAAAAGCTTATGAACATCTTCTCAAGTACTTTTGATAAAAAAGAAATAAAAAAGGACTTAAGTGTAACAAGAGATGAAAAAATACTGCAAACCCAAAAAGAAGTAATAGAATCCTCACCCTATATTCTTCAGGAAACAATAAAAAGCTATCAGGAAAAAATACTGGAAAGGCGCATCAAAATCCAGGAGAAAAGAGAATCCGAATTCATAAAACGCGGTATCTCCTCCGAGCAGGCGAAAGAACTCAACATGTATCAGGTAGTAAGCGATTTTTATTATGAAAATAAGGTTTTTAGCAAAAACCCGTCCCAGAGTGCCACATTAATTACAGCATCATTAATACCACGTCTTAAAGAAGGAATAGTAGACGAATCTCAACTGCCGGATCTTTTCTTTTATTTCGAAGAAGTCAACAAACACCTGACTTCAGGTGATATTAACTTTAATATTGCAAAGGAAGTTATTGAAGAATCCATTGAAAGCATGATCCCTCCCGGATCAATAATCGCAAAAAGGGGATTAAAACAGATATCAGGCACATCGGAAATCGACGGAATAATAGATGAGGTCATGGACAAATGTAAACAACAGGTTGAGCAATACCGAAACGGGAAAGAACCTCTTTTTCACTTTCTCTTCGGACAGGTTATGAAAAAAACAAAGGGAAAAGTTAATCCTAAGGTAGCCAACGAAAGATTAAAGGATAAACTAAAAAAGTGAACCATGAATAAAACCCCTTACTACACTATCAAATGGAAAAATAACCGGGTTAGCCTGATAGACCAGAGGTATCTTCCCTCAAAAGAAATTTACAGAAATTACAAGAAATACTCTGATGTTGTGAAAGCCATAAAAACAATGGAAATACGGGGAGCTCCCGCTATAGGAGTTGCCGCTGCAATGGGAATAGCACTTGGAGTGTCTTCTATAAAAAACAGGGGAAAAAACCTGACCGATAAATTTAATAAAATAGTTGATGATTTTCTGAAAAGCCGCCCGACAGCAGTCAATCTTTTCTGGGCTGCAGATAGAATGAACAGAATTTTCGAAATAAACAGTCACAAACCGCTTAACTCCATAAAAAAGATATTGATAGAAGAAGCCAAAAAGATATATTCAGAAGACGTTAACGCCAACAAAAAACTTTCAGCTTACGGTGAAAAACTAATTAAAAAAGGCTGCAGAGTACTTACCCACTGTAATGCAGGTGCCCTTGCTACGGCGAGATACGGTACCGCGTTGGGTGTGATACTGGCGGCTCATGCAAAACATAAAATAAAAAGGGTCTATGCAGATGAAACCCGGCCCAGACTTCAGGGGGCAAGACTGACTGCATGGGAATTACTTAAAAACAGGGTTCCTGTTACGTTAATTTCGGATAATATGGCCGGTTACTTAATGAAAAAAGGGGAAATCGATATTGTCATAACAGGTGCTGACAGAATAGCATTAAACGGAGATACAGCTAACAAAATCGGAACATACGGCGTTGCCGTCCTCGCCCATAATCACAAAATACCCTTTTATATCGCCGCTCCTGTTTCAACTTTTGATCCGGAATGTATAAAAGGAGACAATATTCCCATAGAACAACGATCAGGTATTGAGATCACAAATATAGGAACCGAGAGAATAGCTCCAAAAGGAATAAATACTTTTAACCCCGCATTTGACGTAACTCCTCATAAACTGATAAAAGGAATAATTACGGAAAAGGGAATTATTAAACCGCCTTATAAAAAATCTATTAAAAGCCTGTTCAAATGACAGAAAATGATATCAAAGATTTATCTAAAACCTTGATAGAAGACATACCCGATCCTTCAGTTAAAATTCTAGGCAGACTCAAATCACTTTATATAGACAACCCTAAAATATTTGTT
>CAYYBZ010000404.1:0-2144 GCA_964470285.1 uncultured Oligoflexia bacterium | reverse complement strand
AGCTCAAAGAGCAGCAGAAAAGACTGCTTCAATCCGAGAGAATGGCGATAGTCGGAAGAATGGCCTCTCATATAACCCACGAAATCAAGAATCCCTTAAATTCCATGAATCTCAACACCGAACTTTTAGAAGACGAAATAAATGAAATTAAACAGGGGAAAGACACAGGGGAAGCCGTTGACCTTCTTAAATCTATCAGAAACGAAATGGAAAGAGTTTCAACAATTTCAGATGAATACTTAAGCTTCGCCAGACTTCCGAAAGGAGACAAAAACGAAGTTGATCTTAAGATTCTTCTTAAAGAGCTTACCTCTTTCATTAAAACCGAGCTTTCAAGGCGTAATATATCACTTGTGGAAGACTATCCTGATGAAACACTTAAGACTTATGCAGATGCCAGTCAGTTAAAAAAAGCTTTTTTGAACATTCTGAAAAACGCTATTGAGGCCATCGAGGAAAACGGTGAAATAAAAATTAATTCCAGAATTGTCGATTCCGAAATTGAAATTATAATTAAGGACAACGGCAAGGGAATCCCCGCCGACATAAGAGAAAACATCTTTGATCCGTTTTTTTCTACAAAAGAATCCGGAACCGGGCTTGGATTACCATTAACGCAGAAAATTATTTTCGAACAGGAGGGAAAAATCACTTGCGAAAGTAATGACTCGGGCACTTTTTTTATTACACATCTAAAAATGGCAGGATATAACAAACCTTTAAACGCTGATACCTAGATTTTATGGAAACAACACTTTATCTTAATTCCCTGCAAACCAGAGGAATAAAACCCGGGCTTGAGAGAATCTCCAAACTTTTGGAACTGATGGGTAACCCTCAAAAAAGTTTTCCCAGCGTCATTATAGGAGGAACTAACGGAAAAGGATCTACAACGGAATTTCTTTCCTGCATTCTGCACGAAGCAGGTCTTAAGGTTGGATCCTATACATCTCCTCATCTTCTCAAATTTAACGAGAGGATAAGGATAGACGGAAATAAGATAGAAGATGAGACTATTGATGACTTAACAGTACATATTAAAATAAAACTCGATGCTTATAACTCCTATTCCAGGTTAAAAGACAAAATTATGCCCACATTTTTTGAATTCACTACAGCCATGGCTTTTGAGTATTTTAAGCTTTCAACAATAGATATAGGCGTTCTTGAAATAGGGCTCGGTGGAAGATTTGACGCCGTAAATATAGCGGACCCGTATCTATCCGTAATTACGAACGTCGCGATAGACCATATAGATTTTCTCGGGAACACTCTTAAAAAGATAACTTTTGAAAAAGCCGGAATTATAAAGAAAAACAGGCCGACAGTTTTAGGAGAAACCAACCCTCACACGGTTAATATTATTTCAGATATTGCCGGAATAATTCATGCCCCCGTCAGAAAAATCGGCAAAGATTTCCTTTTTACTGTAAACAGCGACTCAAGCTTTAATTATATCAGCGAAAAATTAGCGCTAAACAATCTGCGCCTTAGTATTAAAGGAGACTTTCAGTATTCAAACGCGGCCTGTGCGATAAAAGCATGTGAAACGCTTATACAAAAGTATGAATTAAATATTCCCGAAAAATCTATAAGAGACGGGCTTTTGAAAACGAAAATACCGGGAAGGCTTGAAGAAGTTAAGCATAAATCCCTCAATGTTATTCTTGACGGAGCTCACAACCCGGCTGCAACAAAAGAGATCGGACTATATTTATCGAAAAACTACAAGAAGAAACAACTGACTGTGATGCTGGGAATTATGAAAAACAAGGATTATGCACAGATCGTAAAATCCTATGTGCCTGTTTGCGAAAGAATAATACTGGTTAAACCTGAAATAGAAAGATCATGGAATCTTTCAACCATGGAAAAAGTCCGGAATTTTGCTCCGGATAAAATTATCATCATTCCATGCATATCAGATGCCCTGGAGTGGGGTAAAATGAATCTAAGTAAAGGGGATACGCTTTGTATAACCGGTTCTATTTTCACCGTAGCAGAAGCTAAAAAATCACTTAATCAATAATTTAATGTTCTAGAGCGTTAAGAAGTTCCCGCATCGTCTTTTTCATAACAGGGTGACTTAAATCCGGTGAAATCTCGCTCAGCGGTGTTAAAACTAATAATCTTGAGGCAATTTC
>CAYYBZ010000403.1:0-2156 GCA_964470285.1 uncultured Oligoflexia bacterium | reverse complement strand
GGCGCTGGCGCAGAAATTTTGCAAAAATGAAATACTAAATTATTTTACATCTTCCGATGTTAAAAATCTGGCATCCTATGTAGTTGAGAAGATTAATGCGGGTACTGAACCGAGTCATAATGACTGCATTGAAGAGATTAATAGTCCCGAATTAAAAAGGTCGTTTTTGGAAGTGCTTCTGAAAGATATTGGTTTCAATCCCGAAAACATTGAGAAGGCTTTTGATGATTGCGTTCAGTCAATTCAGGGTAACCATTTGAAAAATATGAAAAAAATTCTCAATCTGGAGTTAAAAAAGGCCGAAAGCTCCGGGGATGATAAAAGAAGCCAGGAACTTTTAAAGCAGATCACCAGTCTGCAAAATAAATATCGTTAATTTTTAGGGGAACACTATGAAAAAGAAGAAGAAACAGGAAAAGAACCCTCAGGTCAAGCAGGAAAACAAGGGAGGGCTCAATGAAGTTAAAGAACTTATTGATCTCGGTAAGCAGAAAGGTTTTTTAACATTCGAAGAGGTAAATGAGATTCTGCCCGAAGATATTATTACTTCGGACCAGATCGATGACCTCATGATTATGTTTGGAGAAATGGATATTGAGATAGTTGATTCGGAAGCTGAAGGAAAAAAGAAGGTTTTGAAGGCCAAAGAATCAAAAGACGGCCCTGAAGATGATGCAGCTGTAGAACAGGCTGCAAAGCAGGCTCAGGCCGCTATGGTCGGAAGAGGTAATGATCCGGTCAGGATGTATCTAAAAAAAATGGGTACGGTTTCCCTTTTAACAAGAGAAGGTGAAGTAGAGATAGCCAAAAGAATTGAAGAAGGTGAAAATGAAGTTCTGGAAATCGTTCTCAAATCTACCATCGGAGTAAAGGAGATTTTCACTATCGGTGAAAAACTCAAAAAAGGGACAATCAGAGTAAAGGATCTAATTAGGGGCTATGACGAAGAGGATATTGAGTTTGACGAGAAGGCTTTAAAAGAAAGCACCACAAAGATAATAGATAAAATTAAAAAAACAGACAGAACGAATAAAAAACTTCTTGAAAACAGAAGAGGGGTAAAAAGAGGAGATAAGAGATACAGACTGATTCAGGACAAAATTGATAGAAACCACTTAAAAATGGTCGAGTACCTTAAGGCCATAAATATGAATCGAAAGTGGATAAACAAGATTGTCTCCAAGCTTAAGAACATGATTATGAAGGTTGAGCTTGCCGAGCGTGCAATGAAGTTGGCTGAATCAAGAACAAAAAGAGAAATTAAGGAGTTAAAGAAAATATTCAGGGACTTAAGAAAGAGCAGAATAGATACGAAAAAAGTCCAGAAAATGATTAAGAACATCTCCATGGAAGAACTTGTTGAAGTTGAGAAATCGGTAAGAATAGCCGAAAAACGTATAATAAAGGTTGAAACAGAATCAAATATGTCAATCAGTCAGCTTAAGGATACATATAGAAAGATTCATTTTGGGGAGACTAAGGCCGAGATAGCTAAAAACGAGTTGATTGAGGCCAATCTAAGATTGGTGGTATCAATAGCGAAAAAATATACAAACAGGGGACTGCAGTTTCTTGATCTGATACAGGAAGGAAATATAGGACTTATGAAAGCAGTCGATAAGTTTGAATGGAGAAGGGGTTATAAATTTTCAACCTATGCGACATGGTGGATAAGACAGGCCATAACAAGGGCCATAGCCGATCAGGCAAGAACCATAAGAATACCGGTGCATATGATAGAAACAATAAACAAGCTTATTCGTACTTCCAGATACCTTGTTCAGGAAATAGGAAGGGAACCTACACCGGAGGAAATAGCAGAAAAAATGGAATTACCTCTTGAAAAGGTAAGAAAAGTATTAAAAATAGCAAAGGAGCCGATTTCCCTGGAAACTCCAATTGGAGAAGAGGAAGACAGCCATCTTGGTGATTTTATTGAAGATAAGCACGTAGTCAATCCTTCGGATGCGGTTTCTAATATCAACCTTTCTGAACAGACAAGAAAGGTTTTAGCAACTCTGACGCCAAGAGAAGAAAAGGTTTTAAGAATGAGATTCGGAATAGGAGAAAAGTCCGATCACACGCTGGAAGAAGTGGGGCAGCACTGTGAGGTCACAAGAGAAAGAATAAGACAGATTGAAGCAAAGGCTTTAAGA
>CAYYBZ010000402.1:0-2201 GCA_964470285.1 uncultured Oligoflexia bacterium | reverse complement strand
AAATACAACAGCTATTATAAAAAATAATATGCAGATAATGATTAAAGGGAGGTTTTTTTTCATAATTACTCACTTAATAAAGTTAAATTGCAAAACAATCGATGCAAATAATAACATAATGACTGTAATGTGAAAATATTGTTTAATATTAAGAAAATTTAAGAAATTTTGTGATAATGTTATTGCGGATTACAGGAGGCGAGTGATGTGGGAATTTCAGAAATTTTAAAGAAATCTTTTCTCTTCTCATCTTTTAATGACAGTGATCTTAAGGGCCTTGAGAGATTCGTAAAAATAATGAACTTTGTTAAAGATGAGCATGTTTTTTCTGAAAGCGAGCAAGCGAATTCATTGTACATTGTTGCTTCGGGCGAGGTTAAGGTTTATAAAGTTTCGGTTAAAGGACAGGAACAGATACTTCATATTCAAAGAGAAGGTGATCTGGTAGCGGAAGCTGCCATGTTCGGGATTGAAACATATCCCGCTAACTGTGTTACTACTTCGGCATGCCGGCTCTTGGAGATCAATGTAAAGAAATTCAAGGAATATCTTTTTAAAAATCCGCAAGTTTCTCTTAAACTGTTAAAATCGTACTCCCTGAGACTGAGGGAATTTGTAAATCTAATTCACAGTTTGTCACTGCAGGATGTAAAGGGAAGACTTGCTCAACACATTTTAAATAATGCCAAGAAAAAGGGAAAAGAATTGGTTTATGAAGATATGATAACTAAAAAGGAGCTGGCTTCTTTGCTGGGTACAATTCCTGAAAGCATATCCCGAACATTGCATTTTCTTAAATCCACCGGTTGCATCACAGAGCAGGACAGAAAAATTATAATTAACGATGCAGAAGCTCTTAAAGAGTACGTCTCTTAACTGCCCGTAATCACTTGGTGTAAATATTTGAATATCTTGACTTTAGTCAAGGTATTTTCTCTTCAAAGCGGCTAATCTTTGTCTATGAACTTAAGCGGAGGTTATATGAAGAGAAAAATAATCAAGATAGATGAAAAGTTATGCAACGGCTGCGGCGATTGCATAATCGGGTGCTCAGAAGGAGCTCTTCAGTTAATCGACGGTAAAGCAAAACTTGTTAAGGAAGATTTTTGTGACGGCTTCGGTGACTGTGTGGGCACATGCCCTACGGGCGCACTCACAATAGAAGAGAGAGAAGCTGCGGATTTTGATATTAACGGAGTTAAAAACCATTTAGAACAGACTCAGGGAAAAAAGGCTGTTATGAAGATGGAGCAAGCACAGAAAAGACATGAAACCAGAAAAAATAAACCCCAGAATCATACAATACCGGCCTCAGGCGGATGCCCGGGTATGAAAATGAGAATAAAGGATAAGTCGCAAAAGCCGCAGCCAAATTCTTCGGGAGGACCTTCCCGGATGATTCCTTCCGAACTTGCTCAGTGGCCCGTGCAGCTTCATCTTGTTCATCCTCAGGCGCCTTATTTTAAGAATTCCGAGCTTGTAATACTCAGTACATGTTCCCCTGTGGCTTCGGCAGATGTACACTGGAGATATTTAAAGGGTAGAAGCGTAGTAATTGCATGTCCCAAGCTTGATAAAACAGAGCCTTATGAAGATAAGCTTGCAATGATACTTGAAGAAACGACTATCCCTAAAGTAATAATCGTAAGAATGGAAGTGCCTTGCTGCGGCGGTTTGACGATGATAACCGCAAATGCGGTAGAAAAATCAGGCAGAAAGGATTTAAAAGTCGAAGAACATGTGATATCTCTGGACGGCGCTTTAATAGAAACAAAAGAGATGAATTAAAACTAATAGATGTTTTTACGGAGGTGAATATGTTTTGTTATCAATGTCAAGAAACTGCAAAGGGAACAGGCTGTACGGTCAGGGGTGTATGCGGAAAGAAACCTGATCTGGCAAAGATGATGGATTTACTGATTTATACATTAAAGGGCATATCATTTTACGGTCTTGAGGCGGAAAAGGAGGGAATAAACATTGAAAAAGCAAATTGCTTTATTATCGAAGCCCTGTTTTCTACGATTACCAACGCTAATTTCGATAAAAAATCAATCGTAGAAAGAATAAAGAAGGGGATGGATATAAGAGACGGCTTAAGGCAATCTCTTGAAAGTGAAGGAAAATCAATTAAAGACATTAAACATGACAGTGCTCATTTTAGGGCCGATAATATTGAATCTTATGAAGTAAAAGCCGAA
>CAYYBZ010000401.1:0-2204 GCA_964470285.1 uncultured Oligoflexia bacterium | reverse complement strand
TGGGTGGTCCCCTCAATTTGAAATCAGGTGGGTACTATCAGGTGAAATTTTGCATAGCTTTTGCCACATCGACTAATAAATTGTAACACCTTAGGCGTTGGTTCATAAAAACTCCTTTTTAGTATTTAGTTTTGAAAAAATCTTTCAAATTTGCGCAAGATTTTTTCAAAACTAAATACAAGGAGTAAATTATGAATCACCAACGCCTCAAGTGTTATCATCTAGCGATGTCGATGACAAAAGCAATGCCAGGTCTGATTGAGAGATTCCCAAGAGGATATGGATATTTGTCAGATCAATTAAAGAGGGCTATGGCCAGTATTGTTCTAAATATATCTGAAGGTAATGCAAGGAGCTCATATCTAGAAAGAAAAAGATTCTTTACGATAGCTAGAGCATCAGCATCAGAGGTTTCTACTATATTTGAAGTACTTTATTCCTATAATCTAATATCAGAATCACAATCAGATCTATTTCAAGACAATTTACTTCAGGTTTATAAAATGTTGTATAAATTGAGATAGTTCATAATCAGAATCGTAATCAAAATCATGATCAATTATCAGTACGAACACTTGGATTTTGATTAAACAATCACTTTAACTTGCGTAGTCGCATTTTGGCCTTTTTGTGATATTCCTCATTGGGGTTGGGAAGTAATCTTAAAACCTCTTCATAGCTTTCGATAGCGGATTTTGTATCTTCAACCACATCCTCGTAAACAATACCCTCTGAATAAACCTTTTTCGCCTTTGCAACCAACTCATTATGTATTTTCCTATAAACTCTTTTTGCCTTATTGCTGCTTGGATATCTTCTTAAAATATCTCTTACAACGTTTTCGGCCTTAAGCATTTCTTCACTCTTTAAAAGGGAATCGACCTCGGAGAGCTGCTCCTCTATGTCCATCATTTGCTTTTCCTGGATTTCTTTTAAGATTGAAGCTGCACTGTCGTGATAACTGGATGATCTGAAGGCCACTACCTTTTTTAAGACTTCGGCTGCCTCCTCGTAATTCCCCTCTTCGTAATAGCTTATTCCCTGAAAATAATAGGCCTCCACCTGCTGTGCTTTTTTGGATAAAAGAGCTCTTTCTCGAAGTATACGCTCTTCAAGGGCTTCGGCTTTGGTCATGTAGCTTTTTGCCGTACCGTTTCCGGGATCGATCTTCAGCATTGTTGAAAACGCTTTTTTCGCAGAAATATAGTCGTTTTTTAAAAGCGCATTTTTACCCTTTGCCATTAAAGCTGCTAATTTTTTTGCCTTTTCCTGTCTTCTTTGTTTTTCGAGCCTTTCTTGTTGTTCCCGGGCGGTCTCAATATCGTCTATCTGAGCTAAAAGTTTGAGCGCCTCCATGTTCCCCGGATCTATTCGGTCATTGATGAGTTTGAGAACTTTTCTTGCCTGTTCGAATTTCTTTTCACGCATCAAACTTTTTGCACGCTCCAGATTATGAAGAATCAGCCTTTGTTTTTCACTTTCTGCTTTGTCTATTTTAACGATTGTATCTTCGGGTGTTGTTCCGACGGGAGGCTTGGACGGTTTATATACGAAAACAACATAATATACTGCGATTACGGCAAGAATTACGATGGCAGCCAGATAGAGAAGCGACCTTTTTGATTCCCTGGGTCTTTTAAGATTCAGGCTGTCTCCTGTACGGAAATCGGAAAGAAAATCATCTTCCACATAATTGTCCGCTTCATCCTGCCTGAAATCTCTTGGCTGGCCCAGGGGCTCAACCGGGCCCTCCAGAAATTCGAACTTGATATCTCCGAACTCTATTACGTCATGACAGCTTATGGATTTCTCACGAATCGGTTCACCGTTTACGCTTGTACCGTTTGTTGAATTTTGATCAACGACGGCAATCTTACCTCCGATTCTTATAACTAAAGCGTGCTTGGCGGAAACGCTTCTATGCTGAATTCTGATATCGCAGCCTTCGGATCTTCCTACGGTCATTTCATCCTTTTCTATAGGGATGAATTTCCCGCCGCTTTCTAGAGATAAAGGATGAAGGCGGGGTCCGGTTCTCAGGGATACTGCGATTGTTTTTCCGTCTTTGGCTGCCTGCCCGATGCTGTTGCTGAACTTTCTATCTATTTCCCTGACGATATTCCTCTTAGGAATTTTTCCTCTGGTATCGTCTTCCTCAACTTTGGGGGAGTCGGTTATTTCCGGGAATGAATCGGTGTCCGGTA
>CAYYBZ010000400.1:0-2222 GCA_964470285.1 uncultured Oligoflexia bacterium | reverse complement strand
TATCATTTTAACATCCTGGGATTTGATTATTTCCTGTTCAATCTTAATTTCAATAATTTCCTGCTTGCCGTTAGCCTTTACATTTACCATTCCGCCGCCTGAAGATGCTTCAACTTCCTTTTGAGCAAGCTCTTCCTGCATCTTCTGCATCTGTTCCTGTATTTTTTTTGCATTTCTCATTAATGAATTAATGTCCATTTTTTACCTCGCTTATTTTGTTAATCCGTTTCCTTCTATTCTTCCCCCAAGAATATTAAGTACTTTCTTTACGGCTGCTTTTTCTGATGATGAACCCACAGACTGATCCGGGTTTTTACCCGTGTCAACATCTTTTGTTTTTTCCTGTTTCAATGTTACAACGTCAAGGGATTCAACATTGGAATAATTCTGAGCTAAAGTACTCTTTATCAATCCTAAATTTTCAGGATCGGAAGCCATATCCATACTGAAGGAATCCTTCGGAAAAGCCAGTTTGAAAGACCCCTCCTTAAAAGAGACACTTACTTCCTTTAAAGTCATTCCCAGATAGGGTTTTTTTTGTTTTAGCTGATCAACAATTAAAGACCACTCAGATATAACATTCTCTGAATTAAGTTTCTTTTTATTGTTCATTACCGGTTCAATTGTAGAAGACTGAGTTTTTGATTCTTTTTCCTGTTCTATGTCTGCAGAAATATTTTTTGATGTATTTTCAGCGTTTTTTTTTAGATTTTGCAGCACATCATCAAGCTTGGCCAGCGGAGTAATGCTTGATGCCCTGATCAGAGCAAGTTCGGTAACGTATCTTTGAAAATCGGTTCTTGAAACCTCGACAGTCGCCGCCTTTATTATGTCAAAAACAAGTTCAAGTTCATCAACAGAAACATTCCCTGAAAGATTTTTGATCTGTTCAAGTTCTTCAGATGGAATTTTAAGCATTGATCCGGTTTCATCAATTTTCGTAATCAGAATATTTCTTAAATATTCCAAAAGCTCGGAGAGAAACACTTTCGGGTCATATCCTTGAGAAAAAAGCTCATCAATCGTTTTCAGCAGTTCTTTGGTTTTTTTATTGATGATATTTTCTGCAGTATAACTTATCAGTTCACGCTTTATTAATCCCAGGGTTTCTATAACTTCTTGGTCTTCTATTTTCTCACCGCCCAAAGCTATAATCTTATCTAGAACCGAAAGGGCATCTCTCATGGAGCCTCTTCCCTCTCTCGCAACTATCTGCAGTGAATAATCGCTAATTTCGAACTTTTCCTTTTCAACGATATTTTTAAGAGTATTAAATATTTTTTCATCGGGTATTGTTTTAAGATCAAATCTCTGACACCTTGAAATAATTGTCTGAGGGATATCTTCCGGTTCGGTTGTTGCAAAAATGAAAACGACATTATCCGGAGGCTCTTCTAAGGTTTTTAAAAGAGCATTAAAAGCGCTCTCGGAAAGCATGTGTACTTCATCAATAATATAAATTTTATATTTTGATTTGCTCGGAAGATATCTGACGGTTTCTCTTAATTCTCTTACATCGTTCACGCTTGTATTGGAAGCTCCGTCAATTTCAAGAACATCCATGCTTGAACCTTGAGAAATCTCAAGGCAATTGGGACATTTGCTGCAAGGTGTTATCGTGGGTCCCTCAATACAGTTAAGCGCTTTGGCATAGATCCTTGCTATTGTTGTTTTACCGATACCCCTGACACCGCAGAAGAGAAGTGCATGGGGTATTCTTTGTTTACTGATGGAATTCTTAAGCGTTTTTGTGGCACTCTCCTGCCCAACGACTTCATCAAAAGTCATGGGCCTGAATTTTCTTGCTAGTACGAGATAAGACATAACTTTAAAAGGCGTATAGTAATACGTTAAAGAGCTTAATTCTACAAGAAAAATTTAACGAGGCTTGAGAATAGGGTTAGGAAACCATAAAGATCCCGAAAACTTACCGGTCATTTAATTCATATCCTGGCGGAATAAGCTTCATTCCGGCAATCTGCTCCAGCTTACGGCAAACATTCTCTCCGTTACATACATACTCAAATAAAAATGACGGCCCTTCTCTAAAAAGAAAGGCCGCCATTTAAGACAACCAGGCCTACTGCGGCACCTGAAAAATCGTTACTACCGCTGCTTCCTTCCGGACCTGACGGGGTTCGTAAGACATTCAGTGCACAGGACCCGGCTGCCATAAGCAATTTGCCTTAAATTTAAAAATAATGCAAATTTAACACAACTTA
>CAYYBZ010000399.1:0-2226 GCA_964470285.1 uncultured Oligoflexia bacterium | reverse complement strand
ATAAGAGCTCCCGCAATAAAAGCCGTTATTAGAAATTTGTTTTTCAATTTAATCATGTTCCACGCTTTTTACTTTAAATCATGACAGACTTTGCAGAATTTCCCCGAACTCATATCTTCTCTGAAAGGCAGCCTGGTTTTTCCCCTTTTTTTCAAATTAAAATTAATTCTCTCAAGACGCTTTTTTGTATCAGCAAACATGTCGGATTTAAAAACTTCTTTGCTGAAATATCTCTGCATGTAAGACTTATAGTTTTTACCGAAGTCTTCATCTATGGCGCTAAAAAGTCCCTTTGGATGCATGTTATGGCATGTTGAGCAGGTAATCTCTCCCTTTTTACTCAGCCACAATTTCTTTTTATTTTTCTTTTCCCACTGTTTGATTCTTATCGCCATGTTACGGTCCGGTTTACCCAGATGAACCATAGCCGCAGGATGAGGATTAAGGCTGTGACAATCCCTGCATAAATCATTAACTTCTGCATTCAGACTCTGTTTTTTTGATTTTAAAGCCGAATTGGAATTAAATTTGAACTTATGGCACAGAAGACACATATCATGATTTATTTTTTTACCGTCAAACATCAACTTATGCGGATTAACCTGAATAAAGACGGCTTTTGAATTATTCACTGCTGTTTTTTTATTCTTTGAGAATGCGACACCCGAAGGAACGGCAAGAACAATTATTATTAGGAGGATAAGTTTTTTCACTGTGTTATCCCCCTTTCCGTATGGCATTCCTTGCAATATTCAAGAGTGTGGCATGTTACGCATTTTCTCGGGTTGGTTCTAACCTCAATGGAATGCGAAAAGATATAGTTTCTATCGTGAACACGTTGCCTAATATCGTCTCTTCTTAAATGACAATCCGAACAGAATTCATCCCTGTGGCAGTTAGAGCATTCCTTTTTGTCTATCCTGGAAATGTTTCTGTGTCTGTACAGCCAGTCTACTTTATGATTGTCAGGAATCAATAAATCGGTTTGACTGTGGCAAAGTATGCACTTTTGCGAAGCAATGTTTGCCTTCTGAGCATTATTATGGCACCAGTGACACTCTTCCATTCCGGGATAAGTAAGCCTTTTCGAAAATTTCTTATTGGCTTTCTTATTGAGACCCTTAAGTGAAAATTGTAAATAATGGCAGTTAGAACAAACAACTTTTTCTTTTGTAAAAATACTTTCATGAATTGCGTGGGAGAAATTGGCAAGAATTCTCTTTTTTTTGCCGTTGTCAGTATCGCTTTTTGAAGAAAGTCCGGTTTTGAGACAAGAAAAAACGGTTAATGTAAGAACAATAAGAAAATAAAACTTAATTCTTTTTAATTTCATTCGGATATTTCTCAAAAAAAAGCCCGCCTGAGCAAAAAATAAATATTATTTTGGAACCAAATCTTAACTTTATTGTCTAATTCTAATGTAAAAATATTCCAATATAAAGGAATTTCCATATTTGATATTCGCTATAACCCCTTTAAATGGAGGATAATAAATTGTTAGGTTTCCCAAACTCATTATTTTTCTTGCTTTCAGCATAATAATGTTGGAAAATCCCTTCCCGTTAACAGTTTCAAGTATGGTCTAATAAACCGTTTGATATTTTTGAAAGGAGTTTTTAATGAAGAGTTTTGCTATCGGAGTTCTGGTTGTATTCTTTATGTCGGTGCTTACTTACGGAATATCTTTCGGCGGCTTTGCAGCCGATGAGCTGGAAATTCCAGGAGCGGGTAAAATTACCGGATGGAAAGCTTTCCATCTGAAGCATCAGAACGACGCTAAATTCAAAGAAAAAATCAAAACTATTGATCCGAAAGCAGCTGGTTGTAAAAACACACTTTGCCACAGCAAGATGCCAGCAAAGAAAGAAAATTCAAAAGGCATCTCAAGTTGTACAAATGCAACCTGTCATGACGCCAAAGTTTTGAAGGAACACATCGATGCGCTAAAAAAGAAGTAGTAATCTTTAGTTTTCACAAATACCCGGTCTGCATAAAGCAAGGCCGGGTATTTTTTTGCTCCGGTCCGGATGAATGTTAATTACAACTAATCTAAACTATCTAAAATATTTTACTTTTTTAAAACTTTGCTTATAATGCCACCCTTAACTTGTACGCTTTTTAGAAAAGGATGTTAAGTATGGAAAAGATAAAGTCGATTATAAGAGATTTTCTGTTAATTATCTCAAGTAATGCGATCAGTTTTGCCGGTGCTTTAATAACAACTAC
>CAYYBZ010000398.1:0-2230 GCA_964470285.1 uncultured Oligoflexia bacterium | reverse complement strand
GAGACCGCCATGAACCAGCCGCTGATGGAAAAGATGGCCGACGCTTCCGGCGGGACTTATCTGCATGTAAGTAAAATTTCTTATAGGAAGGACAAAGATAGTTCAAATCATACTTTTCATTCTTTACTCTAATAAATCTGTGCTTTGAACAGCCTCCGTGACAGGCAAATAGCACTTCGCAGTTTATACATAATTCGGGAATATTCTCTTTATTGCTTCCAAAAGAAATTTGTTTTTGCGACTCAACAATTGAATAAAGACTTGATTCAAGGATGTTTCCAATAAGATATTCGGGATACATGTAGTGATCACAAGAGTAAATATCTCCGTTATGTTCTATTATAAGCAGGTTGCCGCATCTTTTTGAGAAAACACATAAAGTAGGGGGTAAACCTAACCAGGATGCCAGTGCCCATTCAAAGTTCATAACATGCATAGAACCGACATCATTTTTAATCCATTCATCAAAAACTTCGATCAGGAAATTACCGTAATCTTCAGGATTAACGGACCACGGTTTTAATTTATCACCCGCACTTTCTTCAACAGTTGTCCTTTCAACTATAGGGGTAAACTGTATGAAATCTATTCCCTGATCCTTAAAAAATTGATATGTTTCCAGAGGTTTTTCTGATGTTCCTCTTCCGACACAGGCCATTACATTAAATTCTACTCCGTAGTTTTGCATTAACTTCACGGATCTCATTACAGAGTCAAAGGTTGAATTGCCTTTTACATCTTTTCTGTATATATCGTTAATCTCTTTTGGTCCGTCAAGGCTTATTCCGACAAGAAATTTTTCACTTCTAAAAAAATTGCACCAGTCCTTGTTCAACAACAAACCGTTTGTCTGGAATGAATTCCTGACAATCTTTCCCCCTGAATACTCTTTTTGAAACGCAACGGCCCTTTTATAGAAATCTAACCCTGCTAAAGTCGGCTCTCCGCCTTGCCAGATAAATTCAACTTCAGGTGAATTCTGAGATTCAATATACTTTCTGATAAAGGATTCCAAAACGCGATTCGACATTATAGTCTTCCGGCCTTTGTAATAAATTTCTTTCTCAAGATAAAAGCAGTAATCGCAATTGATGTTACACATTGGCCCTACAGGTTTTGCCATTAATTGAAACGCATTACTAGACTTTTTAAATCTGGACATATTGTTTTTTATATCACATTATTAATGATACTCATGAAGAAATATATTGCGATTTCAATATTCTTAACCGGTCTTCTTTTATACCTTCTCTGGCCATTTACAGATGAGAAATGGGATATCAATTTCAATCAGAAAATGATTGAAGAAAAGAAGCGTTACTTAACTAACGTAGCTTTGCTAAAAAAGAGAACTAAAAAACGCCCTAACATAATAATAATTACGGCAGATGATTTAGGTTTAATGGATATCTCTTTATATGGCGGCAAACCTTATACTCCTAATATCGATGCAATTGCAATCGAGGGAGCCAGATTCAATAACGGTTATGCAACTGCTGCTATAAGCGCACCGTCAAGAGCGGGTCTTTTAACCGGAAGGGATCAGAACAGATTCGGATTCAGAGGCCAGATGATGCAGATTTATTTAAAAAACCGTATTTCATATCTTGGAGCTAAGGCATTCATAGATACCGATCAAATGAATCCTGTATTTAATGATGCAATACCTTCAAAAGATGAAGTTAAAAAACAGGGATTACCACCCTCAGAAATCACATTGGCCGAACTTTTAAAAGCTGCGGGTTACTCAACCGGACACGCCGGTAAATGGCATCTTGGTTATTCCGACATTCATCATCCCAATAAAAGAGGATTCGGCTATCAATACGGCTTTATGGAAGCTTTTTCACTATATGATGATGAAAATAAACCTGATGTTGTAAATCATTACCATGATTTATTCTGGGAAAAGCATATCTGGAAACAAAAAAGAAAAGGCCCCAGTGCAGTTACAAGAAACGGCAAAGTAATCGAGGAAAATGATTTCCTGACCGATGCAATAGCACGAGAGTCCGTAGATTTCGTAAAAAGAAAATTAAAGGAAAATCCGGGCAAACCTTTTTTTCTATATACCGCTTTTAGCGCTCCACATACCCCTTTTCAGGCAAAAAAGAAGTATTATGACAGATTTCCGGAAATCAAGGATCCTGCCAAAAGAGTTTATTTTTCAATGATCGCACACCTTGACGACGCTATAGGCAGAATATTAAGCGAGGTTCAAAAACAAGGC
>CAYYBZ010000397.1:1018-2245 GCA_964470285.1 uncultured Oligoflexia bacterium | reverse complement strand
GCCGGGTGACCCTCGTCTCGGAGATACTCTCTTCTTTGATACGGACGATGACGGGAAAAGCCAAAGAGCTTAAAAGATTTGCCGATAAGTTAATAACCTGGGGTAAAAAGGGAGACCTGCATTCACGAAGGCTTGCCCGAACCTATATCGAGGATAGAATGGTTCTTGATAAGCTCTTTAAGGAAATTGCCGTGCGCTTTGCAAAGAGAAAAGGCGGCTATACGAGAATAGTAAAGCTCGGACCCAGAAAGGGAGACGCGGCGCCCATGTCTTTTATTGAGCTTATTCCCGATACAAAGGCAAAGCCAAAGAAGGAAGCGAAAGGCAAGGATAAGAAAAAGACTAAGGGGAAAACCCGGGATAAAGTCGGCGAAACCAAGGCTGACACGAAAGAGGAAGAGACCAAAACTCAATCGCCAAAAGACGACGGGGAGATAAAAAAGGAAACCGGGAATAAAGAGGAAAAGGAAACTTAAGAAAAGGATAAATAGTCTTGTTCCGCTTTAAATTTTTAAAAGCTCCTTAGCTTGTTAAAAGTTGGGGAGCTTTTTATCGTTAATTGACTTAACCTTTCTTGACAATTCATGTTATTAAACCTATAACTAATCTAGTGGGAAAGAACAGGATAAAACTATGCAAGGTCAAAGGTTGCAGGGACGAAGCGACGACTGAAGGGCTTTGCCGCTTTCATTATCTTAAGAACTGGAAAAAGATGATGAAAGATAAAAAGAAAAGCGAAGAACAGAAAGAAAAATTCATAAACGTTTTAGCAGACAAGTATCAGGAAGGCCTGCCCGGAGACGCCGATGCCGATGAGATAATCGGCAGGTCCAAATACGATCACCCCCTTTCGGAAGTGGGAATAAGAGAGAAAGATATCAAGAAAAAATCAGACGATAATCCGCTGTTCGGTGCGGATCTCGATTACCTTATAGATAACATGCGATACGATGAAAATTACTGAATTTGACTTTAGTAATATTCATCCCTAAAATGCACGGATTAACCATTAATTTACGGAGACGTTTATGGCAAATACAGGTTTTGTCTTTCCCGGTCAGGCATCCCAGTATGTAGGTATGGGATCTTTCCTTTTTGATAGATTTCCAAAAACCAAAGAATTGCTTCAGGAAGCTGATAATGCATTGGGTTTTAAACTTTCTGATTTAATCTTAAAGGGTCCCATGGATAAACTTACCGAGACTGAAAACTGCCAGCCGGCAATAC
>CAYYBZ010000397.1:0-1008 GCA_964470285.1 uncultured Oligoflexia bacterium | reverse complement strand
GTGTAGCCTTCGGACAGGTATTGAGAGATGAAGGTATGAACCCTGATATACTTGCAGGCCACAGCCTGGGAGAATATTCGGCTCTGGTTTTCACAAAATCCTTAAAATTCTCAGATGCCGTAAAAATAGTAAAACTCAGGGGAAAATACATGCAGGAAGCCGTTCCTCTGGGAAAGGGAGCCATGGCTGCAATTATCGGCGCAGATCCAAAGGTTGTTGAAGATACATGCAAAGAGCTTTCCGAAAAGGGTGTTGTAGAACCCGCAGGTTACAATTCTCCGGGTCAACTTGTTATAGCCGGTGAAGCGGGCATGGTCGATGAAGCTATGAGGCTTATAAAGGAGAGAGGGGCGAAGCTTGTTAAAAAACTCGAAGTAAGCGCGCCCTTTCATTCAAGCCTTTTAAGGCCTGCCGGTGAAAAGCTCGCAAAAGAGCTCGATGCTGCCGTAATAGAAGACCCATGGATTCCTTACATAGACAACTATGAGGCCTCGGTAGTTACTGTTTTTGGAAACATTAAGGATAGGCTTGTAAAACAGGTCTATAACCCCGTTTTATGGCAACAAAGTGTTGAAGTGATGAAAAGGGAGTTCCATCTTAAAAGAATTATAGAAGTCGGTCCGGGCAAAGTTCTCTCCGGCCTTGTTAAGAAAATAGATAAGGATATAGAAGTTATAACTTCAGATAACCCGGAAACATTCGAACAGCTGCTTACAAACAAATGATTTTCTTTTAATTGTTTATCTTCGGAAGATATTGATCCGGAATGTTTTGCGGGTCATATTTAGAACCCTTATATTTGCGAAGTACATGTCTGAACATAGGCAGCGAAACAAGCAGTATAATAAGCGGGCCCAAAACAGGGGTGATAGAAAGTTTTCGTATAATTCTGAAATTTGCATCGATCAGAACCAGGACCAAAACAATAGCAAATACAAGGAAACCCAAAGCGGCAATTATACTGAAAATTAATATAACCCAGTAAAGAATATTCATGCCCCAGCTGTA
>CAYYBZ010000396.1:0-2246 GCA_964470285.1 uncultured Oligoflexia bacterium | reverse complement strand
ACCTTAAAGAACTCAAGGACATGCAAAAATCAGATATGATGGAAAAACGCTTTCAGAAATTCAGACACATGGGTGTATTTGAGGAATAAAAAATACTGAAAGGAATCAAAATGAGCAAGTATCCTTTAGACAAGAATCTCGTAAATTCAATTGTTAAGGATATGCGGGTTGACATGGAAAATGCTTCTATAAGGCAGGTTAATCTCATTGTTCAGAAAGTCGAAAAGGAACTCGGGATTCAATACATCAGAATGGAATTCGGTGTTCCCGGTTTAAGGGCGGATCAAAAAGCCTATGAATACGAATGTTATTTGATGCACAATGAAAAAGTAAATTCCGACTATCCTCCGTTTAACGGAACGGAGCGTTTCAGAACTGCTACTTCAAGATTTATAAATATGTTTCTAAATGTTGATATTCCCCCGGAATTTATCGTGGCGACATGCGGAGCTCAACAGGGAGGTTTTTTATCACTTCTTCTTACCAGCCGTACTAAGTCGGGGAAATCGGGTGTCGTTTTTCTCGATCCCGGCTTTTCAGTAAACAAACTTCAGGTAAAAGTATTTGATATAAATTGGTCAAGTATTGACATGTATGAAAGAGGCAGCTTCATCGATAAACTTGAAGAGAAATGTAAAAAGGGCAATATCGGATCGGTTCTCTGGTCAAGCCCCAACAATCCATCATGGATTGTACTTTCGCAGGAAGAACTGAAAAGGATCGGGGAAATACTTACAAAATACGATGTAATAGCGATTGAGGATGCGGCATACCTCGGAATGGATTTCAGAAAAGATTACTCAAAACCGGGCCATGAACCGTACATACCCACTATTGCGAAATACACAGACAATTATATAATCCTATTAAGCTCTTCAAAAATTTTCAACTATGCCGGCCAGAGAGTCGGCTCTGCCGTTATATCTCCGGTGCTGGGAAAAAGAGAGTTTGAGAATTTTCCTAAATACTTCGCAGCAAGCCGTTTCATCGATGCATTCGTTCAGGGTGGAATTTATCCTACAACTTCAGGTGTGGCCCATTCTTCACAGCTTGCTGTTGCTCATCTTATGAATCAAGCCAGCGAGGGAAGATTTAACTTCGTTGCTCCTTTAAGAATTTACGGCGAAAGAGCCGCTTATTTCAAAAAGATAATGATTGATAACGGTTTTAAGCTTGTTTACGACAAAGACGGAAATGAACCTTTAGCAGACGGATTCTACTTCACGGTTTCTTATCCGGGACTCAAGGGGCCTGAACTTTTACAGGAACTTCTATACTATGGTATCAGCGTAACTACACTGAATACTTTCGGTTCCTTACGGGAAGAAGGGATAAGAATCTGCGTAAGCCTTGCCGATGAAACCACCTACAACGTGTTTAGAGAAAGAATTGAAGCTTTTGCGAATGATCACCGCAAAAAATAAAAGGATCCTATTTGAAACTTAGTATCAGAACCAAAATATTAGGCGGATATTCTCTGGTTATAATTCTTTTTTTTGCTGCTATAGTTAACAACTTCATTACCCAGGGAAAAATAGGAAAGCGTTTAAATGTAATAAACGAAGATTATCTGCCAAAACTTTCATTGTTGAATTCTCTGACAAATTATTCGCATCTCGATGAAAGCTTTGACGTAAAAAAAATTATAGAAGTAAAAAACAACACTTTTCTTATGCAGAGCATCCGCCTTTATCATCCAAGATTACTTGAAAGAAAACTGGAAGACATAAAAAAGAGCTTCACAAAATCATACAATAAAACAAAAGATTTCTACCCAAAACGTTTTTTCAAACGAATACTGGATTCCCTTACCGTTTTAAACTCAAAACATAACGATTATGTTGTCTTTTTAAGAAACGTGCTGTCAGATATTGAACACGGCAAAACAGAAAAGGCCATCAGCGATGGTTCTGACTTTTCAAGAAAGAAAAGAGAGATTAAGTCTGAGATAAGTCTTCTTAGAAGAAGACTTGATAATCATATCAGATCGGGAATAAGTCAGGCCTCGAAGATGCAGAAAAACGCCTCTTTAATAAATGTTGCTATTTCACTCCTTGCCATTTTATTTGCAGGAATCATAACTCTGTTTGCTCTTTACACTTTATCTCCTATAAGAAACCTAATAGACGGAGTAAAGAAAATATCAAGGGGCGATTATAACTACCGATTCAAGATAAAGTCTGAAGGAGAAGTAAAAACACTGGCAGACGAATTCAACAAAATGTCCAGGTCAATTCTCGAACGCA
>CAYYBZ010000395.1:0-2253 GCA_964470285.1 uncultured Oligoflexia bacterium | reverse complement strand
TTGTAAGGTAACGATATTACTGGATTCTTTATTGTCCATGGGGGCACATACTAAACAATTTAAGCACGAATAAGCAAGTAAAAGCTCTTAATTGGTTAAATTAGTTAAGATTTGTACATTTTTGCGTAGTAGCGCAGATTTTAAGCTTTACTTATAAATGATCAGATCTTATTCAAAATGAATAATCCTGATAAAAAGAATGATATCAATATGTTACAAAAATTAATGTGCAGTATTTTTTGGCATGGTTTGAGCATAGATTTTACATGAGGAGCCAGTTTCTTTAAAGGAGGAGACAAAATGAGCTTTTTATTAAGAAGAATTTTAATACTTATAGTTGTTATTTTCGTTGCAGCCCCCGTAATCACACTTCTTCCTTCCTGCGGAAGGGATACCGAGACTCAGTTTCAGGGAGACGATGATGACGATGGAGATGATGACGACGATGACGACGACGATGACGACGACGATGATGCTTGCGAAAAAACATTTGGAGAGGCATTGCTTCTTATGACCACAGGTATAGACGGCAAAGACGTTTTGCATATCTATGACGGAGAAATCTATTTTGAACATATTGAAGGAGATAATCTTCCTTCCGCTAATCAGACTTATGTAAATGTATTAAGAAAACTTCCAAACGGCCGCTATGAAGAACTTTTCAATGACACTGATGAGGGTGCCCTGTGGAATTTAGACCCGTCTTTCTGGGATGAAGGCGTAAGCCCGACTTTCGATTTAAGGCTTAACGATCTTCTAGCCGGAGAATATCAAAAGGTTGATGATATCGACCTGTTTTTTGGTGACGAAGATAATGTTTCAAAGAAAAGCGATTCTGAAGTTGAATTTGATGATACAGGGGACGGAGGTTACAACGCGTATGAAGTTGAAATCGAGCTGGTTTACACTAAATGTAAAGAATAATTAGACTAAATTTAAAGTAATAAGGGGAAGGCTAAAAACCTTCCCCTTTTGTATTAAATGCTCGAGGCCGGACTCGAACCGGCACAGAGAATAATACTCCGAGGGATTTTAAGTCCCTTGCGTCTACCAATTCCGCCACTCGAGCAAATTAGTTTATTAATAGGTGAGATCAGCAGAACAAGTGTTGATTTATAAACGATATTTTCATTTTGTGCAAATAAAAATAGTGCTTCTCATAGCCTCTAGTATCTAATTCTTGTATCATTGTTTTTATGTGGCACGTTTACATTTTGCTTTGTAAAAACAAAGCCCTATATACCGGAGTTGCTAAAGATGTGCAAAAGCGCTTTAAGGATCATTTGAGTAAAAAAGTGAAATATACGGCCTATAATCCTCCAAAGAAAATTCTTTATACTAAAAAGTTTAAAACAAGGTCCCTTGCCCAGAAAAAAGAATCGCTGATTAAGGCCTTAACAAGGAAAGAAAAATGGGAAATTATAAAAAATTCTTAATTTCTTTTACGGCTGCTTTTTTAATTGCGGGAATTTCTTCGAAATCGTTTGCAGAAGCAATGAAGGTTTACGGAACCAATACCGACGGCTGCCTTGTAAAAGGGTCGTATGTGGATTTAGAATCTTATTCTTCGTTAAAATCTGCGTTTAAAACTCCTTACAGATATGCCCATAAAGATATGATTGATTTTTTAAAAGACCTGGATGAAAAATATAAAAAAGCATTTGAGGATTACGCGAATAATCAAATTCTTTTAGGCGAAATCTCAAAAAAAGGCGGAGGAGTGTTGCTCCCTCATTTTTCTCATCAGATAGGCCTTGATACAGATTTATATTTTTTCAACAGTGACTCTGCAAAATCAAAATGGCCCCATGATTATGTTGTGACCGGAAAGGGTGTATCGAAGCAGTTTGATATTCAGAGAAACTGGTGGCTTGCGGGTTTTTTGGCTCTTCATGAAAAAAGCGAAAGAATATTCGTTGCCCCTGAAATAAAGCTGGCTTTTTGCGAAAATAAAGAAAAATTAAAATACTGGAAGGGCAAAGCGAATAATATCCTTAGAAAATTAAGACCGTGGTACGGGCACAGGACACATTTCCATTTAAGGCTCAAATGCCCCGATGAAGAAAAAAAGTGTTTTCAAAAGGGATCACAGATAGGACCGGATAGCGGTTGCTCATCAGTTAAAGAATGGTTTAAAAAAAAGGATTATGAAAAGGTTCGTCCAAGACTTGATTACACGAAAAAAGGAAAATACAATATAAAATGCTGGGATGAGAAGCCCAACAAAATAGCGTATCCCGGTTTATCCATACC
>CAYYBZ010000394.1:0-2259 GCA_964470285.1 uncultured Oligoflexia bacterium | reverse complement strand
AGAAAAATTGTCTTCATTTATTTCTCGCAAGAACCAATTTTAATTAATTCTTTCTTCGCCCTTTTATACTTTTCAATTCTCTGCAGATCTTTTTTATTTGGATTCTTGATTCTGTTTATATCCATGTTATCTTCGAGATCCGCTAATTTTACCTTAACGGCCAACTGATTATTTTTAACTCTATCAATGTATTCGTCATATTGTTCTTTTTCCCTTTTGGAGAGATAATCGACCGCATTAACAATTTCTTCACTAAAACCATGATCCAGTAAATCCTCAGGCGTTAGCTCACTATCCTCGATTACATCATGCAAGATAGCTACAATCTTTTCATTCTCACATGTTAATTTTTTCATTACTCTTAGCGGATGCAATATATAATCTGCACCGTATTTATCCTTGTGACCCTTATGAATTTGTTTAGCCAGAGCTATGGCCTTATTGAGATTTGCCATTTAGTTCTAATACTAATTATCTTATATAAAATCAATAGCTTACTTGGCACAGTAAATCTCCCAATAGGGATTACAAAATTAACAAGTTCATCCTTCAGCTATAATGTACCGATATGAAAGACTTTTTTATATATACACCTGCTTAATAGAGAAAATATTTTGATACTGTTCAATTATTGTTAGAAAGTTAATTGGAAAATTAAAAATTAGGTGATTTTATGATAATTTCTACAGTTATGAAAAGATATTTATTAAAACCGGGATCTAAAATAAGACTTAAAGACCGAGATCCGTCTTTAACCCTCAATGAGATAAAAAAGGATGATGCAAAGCCTGATTTTATCGAATTGAACGAAAAACTTCTAAATCTTCAGGAAATTCTATACGCCCAGCACGAACATAAAATCCTTGTTGTTTTGCAGGGCATGGATACAAGCGGTAAGGACGGAACAGTAAGAAATGTTTTCAGAGGCGTTAATCCCCAAGGGGTCAGAGTAGCTGCATTTAAAGCACCCTCAGAAGAAGAATTAGAACGGGATTATCTATGGAGAATTCATAAGGAAGTTCCTAAAAAAGGACAGATAGTCATATTTAACCGTTCTCATTATGGAGATGTTTTAGTGGTTCGTGTTCGTAATCTTGCGCCTAATAGGATTTGGAAAAGAAGATTTGGTCACATAAATGATTTTGAAAGAATGTTGACGGAGGAAGGTACCACTATAATAAAATGTTTTCTTCATATTAGCCACGAAGAGCAAAGGGAACGTTTGCAGGCTAGAATTGATAATCCGAAAAAACACTGGAAGTTTGACTTAAAGGATGTTGATGAAAGAAAATACTGGGACGATTACGTTAAGGCATATGAAGACGTTCTTGAAAAAACAAGTACAAGATGGGCTCCCTGGTACATTATTCCGGCCGACAGGAAATGGTACAGAAATCTTGTTATCTCAAAAATCATTGTAAATACTTTGGAAAATTTAAATTTGAAATATCCAAAATCAAAAGAAAAATTGAGCGGCCTGATAATTAAATAAGTATTTATCCATGACCTGCTATTGGGACATCTCTTTTAAAAACCGTCATGGTTCCAAAATGATCGCTGGGCCATATTTTCCTTTTTTTATTTAGGACAACCCTGCTCTCTTTTGATATCCACTTGCCGGAGATATTAAAGATATGATCTATTCTCTTGCATTTTTGTCGTTCCTGCGGTGTTACAAGATCCTCCTTTATACAGTAAGTATAACCGGGATCATCAGGACACAGAACACTGAACGTATTATTGAAACCGGCTTCAAGAACAATCTTGTATGTCATATCTTTTTCCTGTGCATTAAAATCACCGGCCAGGACAAGATTTGGATCATCGAAGTATGGATTCATAACATCGAGTATCTCTGCTATCTGTCCAAACTGAACATTCGGCATATATTCCTGCTCAAGATGAGTATTGAAAACAGTTATTACATGCTCTCCGTTACAGACAAATCTCGCGCCCAAAAGACTTCTGTACAGGCATATCTTTTTGTTTTTTCCGTAATTAAAAACCGGCCTATGGGTTTTCAATCTTTTTCTTACTACTTCACCCTTTATTTCAAAGCATTTCTTATAGAGTATTGCCTCCCTCTCCCTGAAAAATATATTAAGATTTACTCCTGCACTGATATTTACAACATCCTTTACTACAAAATTTTCTGTTGAGATAAATTCGTATTCAAGCTTACCCTTACTGCAGATATAGATCTCAGCTATAAGTTCCTTTATGAAGTCGACGGATATGAACGGTAAAAGTTTGATCTGC
>CAYYBZ010000393.1:0-2264 GCA_964470285.1 uncultured Oligoflexia bacterium | reverse complement strand
AGGGTTATTTTTAGGAATTCGCTAAAAGAAAAATTAGAAAAACCTGAATAATTTTCTCTCCAGAATGCGGGGATTGCGCTGGGGCCTATCTTTACTGTTCCATCCACAGCCAATGTAAAATGAACTCCCAGGAAAGGGTTTCTCAAATCCGGGACTGGATAAACGTTGGTTCTGACAGGTTTATTACCTCCCGAATATTTTAAGTAAATTCCCTTAAAGGGAATAATTGTATAGTTCTTTGAAAAACCGAAATCCTTTGCTATTTTATCTGAGTATAAACCGGAACAATTTATTATTTTCCCGAATTCTATTTTATGACCACTTCTTGATGTTTCGACGGTATCTGAATCTATTTTCTTAGTATATGCCTGATCAAAAATAAAATTCACTTTTTTTTCAGCGATATCCTCTTTTATTGATTGACAAATTTCCGTAGGATCTATTGTTGCCGTTGAAGGTGAATAGAGAGCATATTTGTGAGTTTTGATATTGGGATCTATTTCAAGAGCTTCCTTTTCCGTAATAATTTTAACTCCGACTTTGTTTTTCAATCCTCGTTTTTCAAGTTCAAAAAGAGGTTCAAGATCGTTTTCATCTTTGGCAATTACAAGTTTTTCACTAGGATTGATTTTTAGATTTTTTTGTTTGCAGTATTCCCGCATTGCGAGGTTTCCGTCTTTGGTGAATCTAGCCTTAAGCGAATCGCTTGAGTAATAAAATCCGGCATGAATAACACCTGAATTTCTTCCCGAAGCATGAAGGGCGACGTCATTTTCTTTTTCAAGGATTATTATTTTTTTATCGGGGAATTTATCTTTAAGAGACTTGGCAATAGAAAGTCCTATAATTCCGGCTCCGATGATCAGAAAATCAGTTTTTTCCATTAATTTCATTATGAAGCCATATTCACATGATTTAAATAAAATAAGGTCTTCATCAATTCTCCCATCTTTTAACCTCTGCTTTTAACCTCCGTCCCTTAAAATTTGAGATTCATAAGGCCTCCGTCCCCAAAAGTGAGGTAAAATTTGAGATTCATAAGGCCTCCGTCCCCAAAAGTGAGGTGGAAAAATATCACAATATCGGCGTGTTAGCAAAAGGTAAAAAGAGTTAACATAAGTAATTCGTTAAAGGTAACTTTAGTAAGCAACATGCTAATGTTTTTACTCTTTAATATTAGTAATATATGAACAAAAGTTGCAATTAATCGTTTTGTCTCCACTTAAAAGTTAACAAAAGTTTACTCGTTCAACTTTTAACCCCACCTTACAATTAATACAATCAAATAAAATAAAATAAAAGCCATTAATATCAGCATCTTATCACCTAGACAGATTTCATTTTTTTTGGCATGTAAAATGCTTAATATGAATGAAAACGACCGTCCTTACTTGGGGTAATTAAACAAAAATGAAAGTCTGTAAAGTAAAACTAAAAAAGGTGCCGGTAAGCCAGTTAAAAAAGGCTAAAAAGGATTCTGAAAAGAAATCAGATGAATCCGAAATTAAGAAGCACGAAAAAGAAGCTTTGAAAAAAGCCAAAAAAGATGAAGCTGAGAAAGAAGAGATATTAAAGCTGGCAACAGAAATCAAGGACCCTGATATAGATGACGAACTTGACGAGTTACTGGGTGCAGACTAAAAAGCTCAGAGCAAACCTAAATTGTCTTTAAAGCAGTTTCCAAATCCGAAATTAAATCATTAACATTTTCAAGGCCGATGGACATTCTTATGCCGCCGGTATCAAGGCCTGCCTGTGCCTGTTTTTCCGAAGGAACTGCCGCATGAGTCATACTGGAAGGATGCTCTATTAAAGTTTTAACCCAGCCCAGGCTTACTGCCAGAGTAATACAGAAAGACTTATCTGCAATCCAGTTCATGAGATTCCTTCCGCGATCCAGCGCTTCCTGAGGGTTGCCTTTAAGCTTGAAATACAGCAAAACCCCCGGGGCAAAGTTACCGTCGAAATCCTTCATCTGCTTTTTGGCAATTTCATACTGGGGATGAGACTCAAGACCGGGATATCTTACACTTTCAATCTTTGGATGTTTTTCCAGGAATTGAGCAACCTTCACGGCGGATTTTATCTGTGCTCTCATTCTTATCGGAAGTGTCGGCAACCCGTAAACAATAAAGGGCCATGCGGTTTTAGCCGCCATGACTCCGCCAAAATCTTTTCTGTAAAGCATTATCCGGCTTTCATATTTTTTTGAAGTGATTATTGCACCTCCGCATTCTGTGCCGAATCCGCCTATTCCTTTTGTC
>CAYYBZ010000392.1:0-2286 GCA_964470285.1 uncultured Oligoflexia bacterium | reverse complement strand
AGTGTTATTGAGGTGATCGTCGCCTCTTACGATATGGGTAATTCCCATCTCGATATCATCAACTACAACCGTAAAATTATAGGTGGGACTGCGATCTGTTCTTGCAAGGATGAAATCATCAAGCTCCTTATTATCAAAAACGACTTCTCCTTTAATAAGGTCATTAACTTTTGTTTGGCCCTGCTGAGGTATTTTTATCCTGTATGTGTGGGGCTTATCCAAAGAGGGATTCTTCAGATTTCTGCATTTCCCGTCATATTTAGGTTTTCTACTTTCTTTTCTAGCGAGATCTCTTTGAGCTTCAAGTTCTTCCGACGTGCAAAAACATGGATATGCCAGGTTCTTTTCAATAAGTATATTGAGATATTTTTTGTAAATATCAAATCTTTTTGTCTGATAATAAGGGCCTTCATCCCAATCTAAACCCAACCAGCAAAGGCCTTCCAAAATGGCATCTATGGCTTCTTTTGTTGATCGCTGCTTATCCGTATCCTCAATTCTAAGAACGAAACTTCCTTTTTTCTGCTTTGAAATCAACCAGTTATAAAGAGCAGTCCTGGCTCCCCCTATATGCAGAAAACCTGTGGGGCTGGGGGCAAATCTTGTTTTAATGCTCATATGTTAAGTACCTTATATGTAAAACGACCACTATTAGCAGACCATATTACATCAGGATATAAAAAAATGCCTGATAATCGTTTTTTTGCTTGCAAAATGACTTTAGAAGCGTAATATTGAAATTAAGGGAACAAAAGTTATAGTTACAACCATCTGATATTATGTTTTTATTAGCTTAATAAATCTCATACCGTAACAAAAGTTGTTAAGCTAACTGCCTCAAGCTGAGTACAACTTCTGGCCCTTTAAGTTCTCCTTGAAAAAGTTAATTTGAAATTATTTTAGGGGGTGTGGTTTGAGAATCATGATTTTAAAAGTTGTCAAAATTCTCATTGTTTCTTTTATGCTGCTTTTTATAAAGTTTCTTCCTCTGCATGCATCACGCCTTTTGGACATGACAAGAAAACAGCTTATAAATTCATCGGATCATGTAATTGTCGGCCAGGTTGTAGATAAATACTCCGATTACGGTAAGCAGGGTAAATACATATTTACCTATGTGAAAATAAAAATCGAAGAGGACATAGGAGGAAATTTAAAAGATATTAAGGAAATCACAATAAAACAGTTCGGCGGAAAAGTGGGAAACAGGGAAATGGTTGTTAACGGAGGCGCATCTTTTAAAACAGGAGAAAAAACGCTGCTCTTTTTGAATAAATCAAAGCTTTCTCATTTCAAGTTGACGGGCATGTCCACAGGTAAATTCAGAGTTTTTAAGGATGATTTCTCGAAAGCTTTAAAGGTATGGAATCCAAGCAATCCCAATATTTTTAACTCAATGAAATACGGTTCAAAGCCTGTTCAGGGCGGAACAATGAGAATGAATAAGACGGTTAATCTTGAGAGTTTCAAAGAGGAAATCAGGCAGGAGTTAAATAAATAATCAGGTTTAGTCCTTTTAACCTTAAAAAAAGGCAGGTTCTTTAAAAAATTTTGGTTCACACAAGGAGCACCAAATGCTTAAGACTAAATGTGGTACGTTGGTGGGTATAGTCATGGTAGTAAGCCTTGTTGCATTTAACGCCCACGCATTTAAGATTATTTCAAAAAAAGGTAATGAAGTACGTTGGAAGAAATTACCGGTAAAATATTATATCGGCGATACTGAACCTAGAAGCTTCAAAAACCTCAAATATGACGGAAAAGGGGATTATGTCCCTCTACCGGAGATTATGCACAGATCTTTTGAAGCATGGAAAAATACATCAAATACGCAACTCGAGGTCCAATACGAAGGAAACATCTCAGATAACGAAGGCGGTGATGACGGTATAAATCTTATTACATTTGTTAACTCAGGCTGGAATGAAATGGAATTTGACCCTCCGGCAGGGGCCCTTGCGGTAACAGTAACTACCTACGATACAGGTTCCGGTAAAATAGTCGATGCCGATATTTTCTTCAACGATGAAAACTATGACTGGGGACATATAGATACCGAAGCTGAAAACGATGAGAACATAGTCGACATTCAGAACATAGCTACTCATGAAATAGGTCACCTTTTCGGCCTTGCTCATTCCTCCGAGAGTCCGTTTGAAAGTTATCAAATCCTTTATGAAGCTACAATGTATTATACTTCTTCCGCAGGAGAAACCTTCAGACGCATACTCGGTGTCGATGACGAAAATGCCTTAAGACATCTTTACCCGAACGATGAGTTTAAGG
>CAYYBZ010000391.1:0-2299 GCA_964470285.1 uncultured Oligoflexia bacterium | reverse complement strand
AAAGCTGTTTCAGCCAATGTTTAGAAATTTGTTAGGGTATGTACCTTACATTTAACTTCCCTGAATGATTCTTTCGCCTTTTTCATTTCATAGGTAAAGATAGCAAAACAGGCATCAACTATACCGCCCTTAGCTTTTACGGCTTTTACTGCACCCACTGAGCTACCCCCGGTGGAAATAAGATCTTCAATTATTATTGTTCTGTCTTTTTTTGTCAAAATACCTTCAATCGAATTTTCTTTACCGTGACCTTTGGTTTTTTGGCGTATATAAATCATCGGTTTATCCAGTTTATGCGCTATCCATGCAGCATGAGGTATACCGGCCGTTGCCGTTCCCGCAACTACATCAAATTCAATCTTTGAGCTTTTGATGAGATCAATGAAAGAGTCTATTATTATTTTTCGCTTTTCCGGCAGTGAAATAAGTACTCTATTATCGCAATAAATGGGACTGAGTATTCCAGATGCGTATCTGTAGGGTTTTTCAGGTCGAAGAGTTACCGCTTTCGATTCAAGCAGTATCTTTGCTATTTCAACTTCTCTTTTCATATTAATACCTTTAAGTGTTTATTTGAATTGACTTTAAATAGCAGATGAGTGTAAAAAATTAAAGATAAATCAACTATTTTTCTTAGCTTAGAGAGGAAACATGGAAACAAATCAAAAAGTGAAAGTTTACAATACAACGCTTGCATTAAAAGGAGTTCCGGGCACATACGTCACTGTTCACCCCGAGGGCTACTATGAGCTTTTTATGGCCTTTAACGGTAAAAGACACAACGTTTTCTTACCGATAAACGGAACTGTGTTGGTTAGCGAAGAACCTGTTGTTGAAAGTGCCGAATTTGGCGAAGAAATAATAAGATAAAATAATAATATATACAGCAAAATACACAGGAATTCCTATATAACACATTAATGACTTCGACGCGTTATAAAAAAGAGATTAATTCCCGGGTTTTATATTGACACAAAGCAATTAATCTATTAAGTATAACGCGAAGTGGCACCCATCACATTATTAGATGATGCCCGAAAATCGACACTTCAAAAGCTAGTTGCTATCCGCTTAGAAAGATTGGGGGAGGATTCACGTCGAGTATTGCAGAACGCTTCTGCTATCGGAATCAGATTTGAATACAGGATTTTAAAGGCATTGCTCGGGCCGGTTAATGAATATCTCTTAAACGACGCTTTAAGGGAATTGGAGAAATTTGATTTAATTTTTGAGGTTTCCAAATTTCCACAAAGAATTCTTGAATTTAAAAACTCTGAAATATGCAATATATTATATGAATTCATCCCGGCGCATCAAAAATTAAAATTACACACACGAATCGGACTTTACCTTGAAAAAACCCATTTTGATGATGAAGATATTCATTTATTAAAAATAGCCAGACATTTTCTTAACTCAGATGATGATATACGGGCAGTAAAATATTCTGTAAAAGCCGGCAGCATGCTTCTTAAACAATACTATCTTAAGGATGCGCTTAATCTTTTTAACAAAGCTTATGACATTTGCTCAAACCTTGACTGCCCTGATTATAAAAATATAAAAAGAGAGATTTTCTCCAGGAAATTTGAAATATATCTTTTGCTTGGAAATTACGATCTTGCCTTGAATTCACTTGATTTATTAAAAAAGCAGACACATCCGCAAAATGTTAAAGAAAATCTCATTATACAGATAATGTTTTGTGAAGTTCTTATAGAAAAAGGGGATTTTTCAAAAGCGCTTTCAATACTCTTGAATATTTACAAAACCGTAAAAAAAGACGCCATGAAAGATCTTCTGCCAAAAACACTGCAGCTTCTTTCCTATATTTACACGTTCAGAGAAAATATTGATAAAGCCAGGAAAAAATGTAAGGAGGGGCTTTCCTCCTGCTCTGAAGATATTTGCATGGAGCGGGGCTGTTTTTACAGCTATCTGGGATTTGTTGAGTATTGCGGGAATAATTATGGACGAGCACATGCTTATTTTAAAAAAGCCATGAATATTTTTGAAGCTCTTGATGACAAGGCTTTTATCGGAAAAACATTCTGCAATATAGGTATGATTTACTTTAAGCAGGGTCTATACAATAAGGCATTGGAGAATTACCTTCAAAGCCGTGAAATACTTGAAAACATCGAATACTTAAGAGCTTTTGCCATTACAAGAATGAATCTTGCTGTTCTTTACGATCATTTAGGTAATTATAAAAAAGCGATAAAATACAATTGTAATTATGATATTGCTTATAATAATTTAGGAGTAGCTTACTTAGATGGCGTTTTTTCTCCAGATA
>CAYYBZ010000390.1:997-2334 GCA_964470285.1 uncultured Oligoflexia bacterium | reverse complement strand
ATTTTCCATGGATATTCAAATATATGGGCCAAGCACGCTGGGAATTTATTTTCTCAATGATGGAAGAAGACAGACAAAATCCATCCGCTACTTTCTGGGCAATGGCTTTCATGTTCAGACCATCTAAATATTTCGAATACGGTTTCTCAAGAACGACATTTCTTGGAGGCCAAAATGTAGGGGATTACAGTTGGCATGAATATTTTTTTGAAGCTGCTGTAGGGATAAGAACTTATAACATTGATACAAAAAATATCGGCAATAATTCCTACGGATTTTATGCTCAATTTACTATCCCCGCTTTAAGAAATACTAAAATTTATTTTGACGGATTTTTTGAAGATATAGGATGGAAGATCTTTACGCGTGATCTCTCTTTTCTGACAGGAATCGATATTCCCCGTTTGACCGATGATTCTAAACTTTCCTTAAAAATAGAATTCTTAAAAACAACTGAAATAACTTACAGGACAAGACTTTACCCCGACGGTTACACGCATAGCGGAGATTTAATCGGCCATCATCTTGGACCGGATGCATTTGCAAGCTACTCAAAATTAACCTATACCCCTAAATCTTCAACAGCTTTAAAATTAGATTTTAATTTTGAAAGACATGGAAGAACAGGTTTAACACAGGAAAGCGTACCGCTTAGACCGGATATATTTGAAAAAGCCGAAAACCGATATGCCTTTATATTCGGGATTGAACAGAATATAACTGCAAATTTTCTTATAAAATCTTCGGTGGGTTATGAAAGAATTCAGAATTACAGTTTTAAGGATAACAGCTCGAAAAACAACTTTTTAGGAAATGCATCTTTCATTACCAGATTTTGAATGAAAGTACCTAAAGTTCAAGGCCGAATCTAAATCCAAGCTGAGTTATGTCTGCCGATCTGATAAGAGGCACGTACTTGAAAGTGAAACCTATAGAAATAACCTTGTTGAAATAATATTCAATTGCACTGCCCATATAAAGGCCGCCTTTAAATGTAGCGCCGCTATCTGAAAAATCAATCCCGGCAACTGTCGCGCCCGCATATGCCGACGGTTTAAATCTTCCAAGAAACCAGTCGTAACAGACTCCGCCTCCTCCTAAAACGTACCTTAAATCAGGAGCGTCTCCGGTTCCGTTATTGTCACCATAGAAGAAAATAAGCTCAACCGAAAGACTTTTGGAAGTATCATAAGCCAGGTGTGCGCCAGTATAAATACCCTCTTCGATATCTTCGGAAAAGAAATGTGACCATCCGAATTCAGGAGCAAAGAAAAAATCTCCCTCTTCCGCTTTCGCTACAGAAGAAAACATCAAGGTAAGTAATGCTATTATAATGA
>CAYYBZ010000390.1:0-987 GCA_964470285.1 uncultured Oligoflexia bacterium | reverse complement strand
TGTTTAAGCTTTGATTTCATGATTTCAAGTTCCCGATGTTACCGTTTTAAAACTATATGTAAATATTTTTATACAGAAGGTCTACCTATAGAAGAATATTTAAAACCTAATTCCTTCATCTCATCAGGTTTATAAAGGTTTCTCCCGTCAAAAATTACAGGACTTTTCATCAGATCTTTCATCTTCTCAAAATTCGGCCTTCTAAAAACACTCCATTCGGTTACTATAACAAGCGCATCTGCCCCCTTTAGAGCATCATAGTTTGTTTTTGCATATGATATTTTATCACCCATTTGTGCCTTAGTATTTTCCATTGCCTCAGGGTCGTAGGCCGTTATTTCGGCGCCTTTTGACAGCAGTTCATCAATAACTACAAGAGCAGGAGCTTCCCGAATATCGTCGGTTTTGGGTTTAAATGAAAGACCCCACAATCCTATTTTTTTATCCTTTAAATTTCCCTTGAAATAGTCATTAACCTTTTCAAAAAGAATTCTCTTCTGCGTATCGTTAACCAGGTTGGCCGCTTTTAAAACCTGCATATCCAGACCGTATTCTTTACCTGTACTTACCATTGCCCTGACATCTTTCGGGAAACATGATCCGCCGAATCCGGCTCCGGGGAAAAGAAACTGATAACCTATTCGGGAGTCCGATCCGACTCCGACTCTGACATTTTCTACATCAGCCCCTACTTTATCGCAAAGCCTTGCTATTTCATTCATGAAGCTGATTTTTGTAGCAAGCATTCCGTTACTGGCATATTTTGTTAGCTCCGAAGATCTTTGATTCATTATTATTACCGGGTTACCTGTCCTAACAAACGGAGCATAAAGCTCTTTCATAATTTCTGCAGTTCTTACATTGTCCGTACCGACAACTACCCTGTCCGGCTTTAAGAAATCATCAATTGCCGCCCCTTCCTTTAAAAACTCCGGATTTGAAACAATATCAAATTCATGTGATGTTTTGCTTTTTATTACTTCTTTA
>CAYYBZ010000389.1:0-2345 GCA_964470285.1 uncultured Oligoflexia bacterium | reverse complement strand
TATTTGCCGTTTCCATTGTTATTTTTTCCGGCGCAATTAAGAATAACGGAGCATTGGCTGATTCCGGCAAGGGAAAAGATCATGTTCTCTCACGTTATGTTTTCGCCAATCTTGTCGAAAAACTAAGACCCTCCGTTGTTAACGTTTATACAACCCAGGTCGTTAAAAGCTGGGGACCTCAGGGGTTTGGCGGACCTCAGTGGTGGGGTACACCGGACGGTGACCAGAGAAACGAAAATAAAAGAAACAGAAGAAATCCTTTTTTTGAATTCTTCGGTGATGATATGTTCAAGAAATTCTTTAACAAACCGGAAGGGGGCCGGGATATAAAGAGAACAAGCCTTGGATCAGGATTCATAATTTCTAAAGACGGATACATTGTTACTAACAATCATGTTGTCGAAAAAGCTACCGAAGTAAAAATCAAACTTCTGAACGAAGAGGAATATGAAGCAAAGGTTATTGGGAAAGATAAAAAGACCGACTTGGCTCTTTTAAAAATAGAACCTAAAAAGTCTTTACCGGCCATAAAAATGGGTGATTCATCATTGCTTAAGGTTGGAGAATGGGTTGTAGCAATAGGAAACCCGTTCGGTTTATCTAATTCGGTTACAGCAGGAATAGTCAGTGCTCTCGGTAGAATGATAGGAGCAGGGCCTTACGACGATTTTATCCAGACTGATGCCTCCATTAATCTGGGAAATTCAGGAGGACCCCTTGTAAATCTTGACGGTGAAGTTGTCGGTGTAAATACCGCTATAATTGCACACGCAACTGGTATTGGTTTTGCTATCCCCGTAGATATGGCGGAAAACGTAATTGAACAGCTTAAAACAAAAGGCAAAGTCACCAGAGGGTGGCTCGGTGTCGGTATACAGTCTATTACGGATGAACTTAAGAAATCATTCAACTTAAAATCAAGTGACGGAGCCTTAGTTGCCGAAGTTTTTGATGATACCCCGGCTAAAAAAGCCGGCCTTCAAAGAGGTGACGTTATCCTTTCATTTGACGGCCAAAAAGTACGTAAACATACTGACCTTTCAAAAATTGTTGCGGATACTCCTGTCGGGAAAAATGTAAAGGTTGAATTCATCAGGGACAACAAAAAGAAGGTAATAACATTAAAGGTTGCAGAAATGAAAGATGCGGAACCTGTAACGGTTACAAGCAGTACAGGAGAAGATAAACTTGGAATGAAAGTTCAGGATCTTACAGAAGAGCTCAAAAAATCCTTTAATCTTGATGATAAAGAAGAGGGCATTCTCGTATCTGAAGTTGATCCTTCCGGTATCGCCTTTGAAAACGGTATAAGAAGAGGCGATATAATCAAGGAGCTTGGGATTAACGGAAAACGAGAAACGGTAAAATCTGCAAAGGATTTTATAAAGAGAGCAGAAAAAATCAAAAAAGGAGATAATGTCCTTTTCCATTTCAAGAGAGGAACTACAACAATTTATAGAGCTTTCAATGTAGATTAATCAGATTATTTAAACAACGATAATTGCATTGTGATGTAGTGCAAAAACATATATTGCGAAATTTATATCCCTAAATCGGGAAAATTTATATCGATTTAATTTCCTGAATTTAAAGTGATATTTCTTTTTGCTTAGGAACTTTTGTCTCACTACGGCAATTTTACCTAACAATCCTTGACGTAAGGTATTGATAACAAACGAATTTATCTGTCTTGATTTTTGGCACGAAAGGTGCTTAAGTAATGATTAAATAGGAGAATATATATAAGTTATTAATATTAAGAGGTTCTATATGGTGGCTGAAAATATTGAAAGAAGAAAATCAAGAAGAATAAAGGGTGATTCTGTAGTGCAATTCAGGGGTAAGAATTTTCAGATTTATTCAAATATTACTAACATATGTGAAAACGGCCTCTTCGTTAACACTTACTATATTCTTGATAAGGGAGAACTAATTGATTTAACATTTGATCTTCCAAGGGCAAAAAAGACAATTGATGTTAAAGGCAGAGTTGTAAGAAAGACCGAAGAGAATGAAAATGAAGATACAAATCTGGTAGGCCTTGGAATTATGTTTGAGAATTTAACCCACGATGACAGGCAGGCTCTGCAGAGTATAATCACCGGATAAATTCTTTTATCTTTCCTGTAAGAGCTTCGAGTTTGCTTATCTCTTCCGATTCGTTTAAATGTTCTTCATGTTCATGAGACACAGGATCTTCGTCGTCTTCAAGATACCTTACCGGTGCTATACTTTTTAAGGAATTGACCGTATTTTTGCTGATATATTTAAGTGCATTGCTTATGTATGGCGTTGTTACTGCTTCCCTCGCTGATATTTCTCCTTTTCTGAGCAGACCTAATCCG
>CAYYBZ010000388.1:0-2352 GCA_964470285.1 uncultured Oligoflexia bacterium | reverse complement strand
GATTTCTCAGAACTTACAGGCCTTGAAGGTCTTAATATGTTCTTTGAAATTGCCTTCTGGGGACTTTTCAAAGACACCACAGTCTGGAACATCGATGTTTTCAGACTGGGCTTTGCCTATGCATTCTAGTTGAATGTAAAGTCGAAACTAAAAAAAGGGAGCCGTTTGGCTCCCTTTTTTTTAATGTGCCTCGAACCAGTTTTTACCCTGATTAATATCAACTCTTACAGGAACCTTAAGCTTAATGGCATTTTCCATCTGTTGTACAATTATCTGAGAAACTTCATTAACTTCATTCCCGGGGCATTCAAAAACGAGTTCGTCATGAACCTGAATTATCATTTTAGATCTGTATTTTTGATCCAGTAATTTTTTATGAATATTTATCATGGCTATTTTTATTAAATCAGCCGCACTACCCTGAATAGGAGTGTTTACTGCGATATGTTCCGCATTAATTCTCAGTCTTGGATTCGATGATGAAATTTCGGGTATTTCCCTCCGTCTGCCCAGAATTGTTGTGACGTATTCGTTTTCGCTAGCAAATGCTATCTGTTTATCTATAAATTTCTTGATACCGGGATACTTTTCAAAATAAGATTCAATAAACTTGGAAGCTTCTTCAAAGGATATTTTTGTTTCACGTGCCAGTCTTTGCGGGCCCATTCCGTAAATTATACCGAAGTTGATCGCTTTGGCTCTTGAACGAAGGGTTGAATCAACTTTTTCATCCGGTATGGAGAAAATTGTTGCCGCAGTACGTGTATGAACATCAACTCCCTCATAAAACGTCCTGATAAGGTTTTTATCCAAGGATAAATGGGCGAGAATTCTCAGTTCAACCTGAGAATAGTCCGCTGAAATTATCAGGGAGTCTTTGTCTTGCGGGATAAAAGCTTTTCGTATTTCTTTTCCGAGAGTTGTCCTGATAGGTATGTTTTGGAGGTTCGGATCCGAGCTTGAAAGCCGTCCCGTAGCGGTTACAGTTTGATTAAAAGAGGTGTGAATCCTTCCGGTTTTTTTATTTAAAAGCAAAGGGAGAGAATCAAGATATGTTGATTTGAGTTTTGAAAGATTTCTGTATTCCAAGATTTTATTTATGAGAGGATGAGCGGAAAGCGAATCCAGAACACCTGAATTTGTTGAATACCCGGTTTTCGTTTTTTTCAGTCTTTTAATTCCGAGTTCTTTATGAACCTGAAGCTTTTCAAAAATAACCGATGATAGCTGTTTGGGCGAATTTATATTAAATTTTTCTCCGGCTCCATTGAAAATATCTTTTTCCAGTTGTTTTATATTCTTGTCTACTGTATTTGAAAGTTTATCAAGAATTTTGAGATCAATCGATACTCCGGATTCTTCCATTGATGCCAGAACCGATATTAGAGGGATTTCAACCTCTTCATATAATTTTGAAATATTAAGGTTTTTGATTTTTTTCCGGAATAAATTATGAAGTCTTAGCGTTATATCGGAATCTTCGCATGAGTAAAGGCAGACTTTTTCCACAGGGACATCTTTCATGCTTATGGCACTTTTCCCCTTGCCGATAAGACTCTCGGTAGTGATTTTTTTATAGTCCAGATGTTTAATGGCGAGTATATCGAGACCGTGCTGCCTTGAAGAGGAGTCAACCAGGTGGGACTCAAGCATTGTATCAAAGGAAATTCCTTTAACGTAAATTCCTGCATGTTTAAGGACTAGACAATCATACTTTACATTGTGCCCCCCCTTTTTGATTTCAGGGTTTTCAAAGATCTCTTTAAGAGTTTTAAGGATTTCTGAATTTTTAAATATTTCATTTTTAAGATTAAATGGTAAATAATAAGCCTTCTTTTCCTCAAAGCTGAAAGAAATACCTACAATCTCAGATTCAAGAGGGTTTAAGCTTGTTGTCTCTGTATCAAAAACAAAAATGCTCGAACTCTTTAATTTATGTAGCAGTTCATCTAATAATTTTTCGTTTTCTACACTGATATAATGTGAGTTTTCTGATTTGCCCGATGAAGGACTAACAACCTTTTTAAGCAGAGATTCAAATTCAAGCTCCCGAAAGAGTTCTGAAAGTTCCTTTAAGTCGGGATCTTTTATTTTAAGATCCTTCAGGGAAACTCCGGTATTTACCTCCGTGTCGATAGTTACAAGTTCTTTTGAAAGATTTGCGAGCTCAAAGTTTTTCTTTAGATTATCTTTCAGTTTATCGCTTTTTACTCTATCGGGATTCTTAAAAACGTTTTCAAATGAACCGAACTCTTCTAAAAGTTTTAAAGCGGTTTTCTGGCCCACTCCGGGAACACCGGGTATATTATCAGAGGAATCGCCCATTAAACTGAAAAGATCCACTATTTTTTC
>CAYYBZ010000387.1:0-2353 GCA_964470285.1 uncultured Oligoflexia bacterium | reverse complement strand
GCTCGATGAAATAGACAAACTCGGACACGATTTCAGGGGTGATCCTTCAAGTGCGCTTTTAGAGGTTTTAGATCCCGAACAGAATGATACTTTCGTTGACCATTATATGGACGTTCCGTTTGATCTATCAAAGGTTATGTTTATTACAACGGGAAACGTTCTTGATACTGTTCCCCCGGCTCTGAAAGACAGAATGGAAGTTATCGAAATAGCCGGATATACGGAAGAAGAAAAACTTGAGATAGCAAAAAAATATCTGATACCTGAGCAGTTGGCAGAGCACGGTCTTGAAAGCAGAAATATTTCATTTGACGATGACGCTATAAAATTCATTATTAATTCGTTTACGAAAGAGGCAGGTGTCAGAAATTTAAAAAGAGAAATAGCTTCAGTTTTAAGAGGTCTTGCAAAAGATATTGCTTTGGATAAAGAGATAGGAGAGAGGATTACAAAGGAAGCTGTAACGAACATTCTGGGCCAGGTTAAATTCTTTTCCGATGTAGCTGAAAGAACTTGTGTTCCCGGTGTTGCAATAGGGCTTGCATGGACTCCTTACGGAGGAGATATTCTTTTTGTAGAAGCAACGACGATGAAAGGAAAGGGGAATCTAAATTTAACCGGACAGCTTGGAGATGTTATGAAGGAATCTGCCCAGGCAGCCTTAAGTTTTGTCCGTTCAGATATGCTCAAGCTCGGAATTGACGACGATGTCTTTTTAAAAAACGATATTCACGTACACGTCCCTGCTGGAGCCTTACCTAAAGACGGCCCTTCCGCGGGTGTAACAATGATGGCAGCGCTTACCTCGCTTTTGACCAAAAGACTTGTAAAGAGTAACGTTGCCATGACAGGCGAAATAACTTTAAGGGGAGCGGTTCTCCCGGTAGGTGGAGTAAAAGAAAAGGTTTTGGCTGCAAGAAGAGCGGGTATAAATACAATCATTCTGCCTGAGAAAAACAAAAAAGATTTGGAAGATATTCCCAAAGATATTAAAGAAAACATGACTTTTTATTTTGTTTCAAGAATGGAAGAGGTTATTGACCTTGCTTTAGAGAACGAGCCTTTGATTAAAGATGATGACAGCAAAGATACATCTTCAAAGAAAGGATCTGAAACCCGCGTAAGGGCTAATTAAGGTGAAATAACAGAATATTATAGTATGAATGTACTAAAAACTCAGGATTAAACCTACCAGATATAGCTTTGCCGATTTAAATCCTGTTCAGGCAAGGAATGAGGCTAAAAGGTATAAGGCGATGAAACCTGAAGAGGCGGCAAAATCAATTAAGAGTATGAAACCCGGTGACAGGCAAAAGATATTAAGTCTTTTGCCCGGGAAATACAAAAGAGCCGTTAAAAATAAGTGTTCAGTAACTCAAAGGGAAGATCAAATACCGGCGTTTTTTATTTTTATTCCGACAAAAATTGAAAATCTGCCGACAGGATACGAAATTCTCTTGGACGCAACAGGAATCGGAGATGAATCGATTAATATTGAAACTCCGGATGTTGGATCGGCGGATAATATATTTCCCTTTCCCAAAAGATTTAAAATCAATAACTTTTGAATATCCGATGAACGAACCTGCATCCGGACTATCATCTTTCTACCGGTGATTCTGGTATTATCAAATATGCAAAATATGTTGTAGCCGGTACCGCCGGAATAGCACTTGGTGTTGTCGTGTATTTGGAAATACAGTCTTTTGGTATCGGCTCTCCGGTTTTAATTCCTGTGGGTACGGCCCTGGCCGGATTCATTGCCGTAACGGTTGCAAATCCTGAGAGTGATCTGAATACAAAGGGTGAACAGCAAATCTCATTTGATTATGATGGCGAATCATACAGCACCTTTTGTTGGATTGACGGCGAAGCTATAATCTGTAATGAACCTGAAAACGGCTAGTTCTACATGGCTTTTTTCTTTGTGTTGTTTAAAAGCCCGCCGTCAAAGATCAGATCCATCTGTCTGTCCGTTAAATCGTGAAATACTGTAAACTCGGTGCTCTTAGTTTCGTTGTTAACTTTGATCTTTTTCCCATTTTTAATCTGATCGCCGATATTTTTGATTTTCAGGGCATCATCCTGAGAAATTGAATTGTAGTCGCTCTTGTTTTCAAATGTTAAAGGGATAATGCCAAAATTGATCAGGTTCGCTTTGTGAATTCTTGCAAAAGATTTTGTGATAACAGCTTTTATTCCCATAAACATTGGACCCAAGGCAGCATGCTCTCTTGATGATCCCTGGCCGTAATTAGAGCCGCCTACAATAAATCCGCCGTTAGCCGTTTTAGCCCTCTCATAGAATGAGGAATCCACCTGTGTAAACAGATGTTTTGATATTTCCGGGATA
>CAYYBZ010000386.1:0-2370 GCA_964470285.1 uncultured Oligoflexia bacterium | reverse complement strand
TCCGGCAAGTTTATACTGAAGTATAAAATCCTTATTACCGCCGAATTTATCTTTTGGATCTAATGATACGGTTGCATCGTTTTTACCGTCCCATTCAATATCCGTTTTATGGGTTTTGCATGTAAGCATGCTGACCGGAAGTCCCGCTGATACGTTAACCTTTATGTCGAATTCATATGGAGCCTTTGTTCCTGATTTTAAATAAGGATTTTGAACCCACTGTTCGGATTTCTTTACGTCGGAAGACTTAACATTTGAGTAGCGCGGTCCGACAACGGTCGGGTAGGCAAATTCATAAGTTGCATCTTCGGGTATTAAGAGTTCATTGTACTTTAATTCAACTTCAATGTTGTCTCCCGGTAAGATATTAGCGACATTCATCTGGAAAACATTGGGCCTTTGCTGTTCGAGAAGCGAAGCAGTCTGGCCCTTTTCTTTTGCCTGTTCATAATCTTTTCTGGCCTGCTCCCTCTCTTTTATTTTTGCTTCAATGGTTCTGTCCCCGATTTTCATTTTCATAGCATAAACCGCGGCGCGAGTTGAGGCAGGAAAAACATAAATTGCTTCAATCGCCTTTTTCCCCTCGTTTTTATAAACCTGTTTGACAGTTACATCAGCAATAACTCCCGCTATGTTAACCAGTGCGGAAGTCGATTTCAGTGCAAACTGCTCAACGTCCGAATCGCCCTGCACCAGAAAATAAGGAGATAATGTCTTATCATCCTTTTTAATTTCATCTGCAAAAGCGGGAATTGAAAGAATTACCAACAGCAGAACCGTAACTGCCGGTTTGAAAGAAGGAAATCTCATATAGCACCTCTTTGTTTAAGGGTTGAGTCGGCTAACAAGCTGAAAATAAAGGGGGAGGTTAGGGAATTGTATATTTTTTCATTGTCGTGTTTTACTTTATTTTTCTCAGTGTCTCGCATGTCATTTTCCTTTTATGTCCGTTAAGACACTTGTCCTGAAACTTTGTTCCGACAATATTTAGAATTTTCCGAATTTGAACATTATGCCGCCGCTTAAAAAGATTAAATCGTTATTCTCAATTTGATCGAGCTTGCCGCTTTCAGTAAGTCTAAAACTTAATGCGGTAGCAATTCTGAAATATTTTGAAAAATTAAGTATCAAGGACACTTCGGGTTCAAAAATGAAAAAATGATCGCTTCCGAAAGGGTCGGTTTCCTTAAATCCTATTTGTCCTGCTCCGGTCATTATAGATGCACCCAAATGAATAATCTTCTCAGAATGGATTATATATTCTAAAAGCAGTCCGCCGTATCCCATCTCTATTTCATAAGTTTGGGCGTTGCCGGCATTAAAATTTATGTTATTTACAAGTCCATATCCACCCGCGCCTATTATAAACTTGTGATTTACTATCCAGCCGCCTCTTCCGCCTGCAAGAATAGCGAATTTTCCGGCAATCTTTGTAAATTTGATATCTAAGGCACCGTATCCGCCGCTTTCAAATTCATCTCCCATAAGAGTTTCTTCCTTAAATTTCCCCTTTTTCTTAAGGCTCTGTTCTTTTTTCGTTTTGTCTTTTTCTTCCGATTTGTCTTTTTCTTTTAAGTATTTATCGGAAGGCGGTTCTTTTAAAGCCGGAAATATTTCGGTTTGTGTTTTTAAGGCTTCCTGTGTCTGCTCTTTTGGAGTTTTTTTATCTTCATCCTGCGCAAAAGTTGCCGGCGAGATGATAAAAAAGAACGCGAAAGTTACTAAGAATATCCTTCTCTTTGTCATATGGCCTCCAAGAGATTTATTCAGTTAATTCGATAAGAACATTTCCCATGGCTCTAACGACTTCTGCCATGCTTTCATAATTTAAAGTGTCATACATATCAGTTATCCGGTGATAATTGGAATTTCTATAAAATGCGGTATCCGTGACCATAAAAGCCTTGTATCCGAACTGATAAAAGGACCAGTGATCGGAAAAATCGATTCCGGGAACAAATGTTGGAGCCCCAAGTGTTTCAATCGGAAACCCGGAGTTTTTCTTAAATAATTTTAAAGATTTCTTGATAAGTGCTGACGAAGAAAAATTTCCGGCGAATGTTATAAAGTTTCCGATGTCCGGATAGAAATAACCCAGAAAGGGCGGATATTTCTGTGAGCCGGGCTGCTCAGAATAGTAGCCTATCATTTCAAATATTATTGCTTTTATATTCTCGTTTTTTTCTTTACAGGCTTTAGCATAAACGTAGCTTCCCATATTTTGAGTCTTGAAATAGGGAGGTTCTTCGTTAACAAACGCAACAAATCTTAGGGTTTTGTTAAGTCTGCGGTTCTTAAGAAAGTCGGCAATTTCTAAAGGGCCCGATATGGCGCTTGCGTTATCATCTGCTCCCGGGTTATCACAGGTGT